>JAUXZG010000146.1 GCA_030694005.1 Desulfobaccales bacterium
GGATGGGGTAACCACAAATTTGCGAAGGGGTCATCTGGCTGCGCATAAATTATTTTTTACCAGATTTTATCGAAAAAGACAAGCCATTTCCCCGGTGCAGGTAAATTGAGAGTGTTGCGAAGGTGTTTGGGAGAGGGCTAATGCTAATTTGACGTCAAAGATAGAGTTTTATCTATAAAGCGCCCAGCACCCACAAAATTCATGTAGGGCGCGCCTTGCGCGCCAAATCATAAAGCCCTTAAATGCATTTTCTTTTATTAAAAAGTTTTTACTTCTTCTTTTATTGTGTTTGTAAAAAATGTTTCGGGCTTTCTGCAATCGAAAAGAATTTCCCTCTTTGTTATATATAAATATCGTTTATTATCATGTAATCGCGAATATTCTATTTCTAATATAAAATTTAAATGCGGAGGGGATAGCCTATCTTTTTGTCTGCCAAGAAATGCTTTAAAAGACTTTGGCATCGTTGCAGTACAGTTACTTGGCGCATTTGGAGGCAATATAATTTCTTTTGATCCAATATAATGTTCTATCTCTTTAAGCTCATTTTCGCCAATAAAAACCCTTAGCTCAATCTTATATGTTTGAACTGCTACATTGGAACAATTAGCAAATTCAACCTTTAATCCAATAGGTGGTGAGTTACATGAAATTGGAGCTTTCGTATCCTCAACAACCCATCCAATATTACTGATTTTTAACATTGGATCTGTAACCCAGATTAATCTTTGTTGGATAATCTCAAGCGTCTTTGTTATTTCTTTTGAAGATTTTATAGAATAAATAAAACCGAGGATGGCAATAAACGCGATTATAAATGTGGCCAGGTAATAAAATTTCTTCCAATTGTCATCACTCATTTCTTTATTATCCCTATTTATCTGAATCTTTTGGTTATAGTTTTTATAAGCCGAACATTTTAGCAGCAGGCTCTAGTGCACCCTACATTTCTTGGCATGGTGGAGTCGGGCCGTCGGGCCCGACTTCCCCGGACCTATACGCGGGTTGGGGGAGGGGTCTGGGGAGGATTGTAAGTGGGCCTCAGGCCCCTGGCCCCCTCCCCAATATCCTAACCCCTCAAGGGCTGGACGGCCTCGGGGCCGGGATTTCTTCCTCCGGTTTTTCCGCTAGGGCCGGGCGGCGATAGTACATGTAGGTGCTCCAAGGGCCGGAGGCCACGTAAGCCACCATGAGCAAGAACCCCATGATTTCCGGCGCGGTGGCCACCACCACAAAGAGCAGCACCAGGCCCACCAGGGTATGGAAGGGGTGGCGCCGGAACAGCTCCGTTTTCTTGAAGCTGATGTACTTGACGTTGCTCACCATGAGAAAGGAGAGCAGGTAAATCATGGCCAGGATATAGACATGACGCTCCGGGGCCCACTCCCCTATTTCATAGTAGAAGGCGACGGAGGTGGCAATGAACATGGCGGCCGCCGGAATGGGCAGCCCGTTGAAATAGCGGGGATCCATGGACCCCTGCTGGACGTTGAAGCGGGCCAGCCGTAAGGCCCCGCACACCACAAAGAGGAACGCGGCCACCCAGCCGAATTGTTTGTAAGGTTTCAAGGCCCACAGGTAAACTAAAAGTCCCGGGGCCACCCCGAAGGCCACCAGGTCCGCCAGGGAGTCGTATTGCATTCCGAAGCCCGAGGTGCTCTTGGTGATGCGGGCGATGCGGCCGTCCAGGCCGTCCAGCACCAGGGAGATAAAGATGGCCCAGGCGGCGGCGTGGAAGCGGCCGTCGATGGCGGCCACTATGGCATAAAAGCCGGCGAACAGGCTGCCGGTGGTAATCAGGTTGGGGAGGAGGTATACCCCCCTGAACCGGCGCCGGTCTTTTCTCTTACGTTTTCTGCGGAAACCCATGTTTGCCGCCCCCTAAAAGCCCAGGCGAGACGCCTGTGCCACCTTTTCTGGACTCATGCCAGCCTCTCTATCATCTGCTCCCGGAAGGGAGGGGAGATCCCGCCCCTATATTTTTAAACTGAGGCCCACCTGCCCACAGTGCTGCTGCCGGCTTTGAGACGGTCCCCCACCTTGACCAGAATTTCACTCTCCGGCGGCAGGTAGAGGTCCACCCGGGAGCCGAAGCAGATCATGCCCAAGCGTTCCCCCCGGGCCAGTTTTTGGCCTGGCTTCACAAAGCCGATAATGCGCCGGGCCAGCAGTCCGGCGATCTGCACCACCAGGACCTGGCCGCCTTTGTCGCGGTCCAGGAGGGTGGCTTGTTGTTCGTTGAGCCGGTCCGCCTCCTTCAGAAAAGCGGCCTTAAATTTCCCCGGTTGATGTCTAATATCCGCCACCGTGCCGGCCACCGGCGCCCGGTTGACATGCACATCAAAAACATTCATGAAAATGGCCAGCCGCTTGGCCGGGCCATGCAAAAACCGGTCCTCCTGGATCTCATCCAGAAAAACCACCTTGCCGTCGGCCGGGGAGACGATGGCTGCGGGGTCGGAAGGCCCGAGCCGCTGGGGGTCCCGGAAAAAATATGCGAAAAAGCCCGCCCCCAGAAGGCCTGCCAGGCTCAGCCAGGGCCAACTCAGCGCCCAGCCCAAGAAAATCAATAGAGCGCCGCCCAGCAGAAAGGGATAGCCGGGGGCGGCTATGAGTCCTCGACGCACGTTAAGATATTTTATCGAAATTACCCTTATTTTTTAAGCGGATAAACTCCCCCTCCCACCGGGGGAGGGGGTTGGGGGGAGGGGGGAAAGATTTACCCCCTCGAGAAATTTTCACCCCCACCCTACCCTCCCCATCAAGGGGGAGGGAAATATATCAGGTTTTTTATATAAGTTAACTGCGCCATCCTTTACTTGCGTTTCAGCCAGCCCATCATGGCCCTCAGCTTCTTGCCCACCTCCTCGATGGGGTGAGCCGCCTCTTGGCGCCGCAGGGCATTGAAGACCGGCCTCCTGGCCTGGTTTTCCAGGATCCACTCCTTGGCAAACTCACCGGTCTGGACCTCATAAAGGATCTGGCGCATCTCTTCCCGGGTCTCTTCGGTGATGATGCGTGGGCCCCGGGTGTAGTCGCCGTATTCCGCGGTGTCCGACACGGAGTAACGCATGAAGTTCAAGCCGCCCTGGTAAAAAAGGTCCACAATGAGCTTCAGTTCATGCATACATTCAAAATAGGCGATCTCCGGCGCGTATCCGGCTTCCACCAGGGTGTCAAAGCCGGCCTTCACCAGCTCCGAGACGCCGCCGCAGAGCACGGCCTGTTCCCCGAAGAGGTCCGTCTCCGTCTCCTCCCTAAAGGAGGTCTGGAGCACCCCGGCCCGGGTGGCCCCAATGCCCTTGGCGTAAGCCAGACCCGTGGCCAGGGCCTTGCCGGAGGGGTCCTGCTCCACCGCCACCAGCGCCGGGACGCCGGCGCCTTTCTCATATTCACTTCGCACTAAATGACCAGGACCTTTGGGGGCCACCATGATCACATCCACCCTGGGGTCCGGCACAATCTGGCCGAAATGAATGTTGAAGCCGTGGGAAAAGAGCAAGGTCTTGCCCGGCTTCATATGCGGCTTTAAATCATTTTCATAGAGCTGCGCCTGGACGTGATCCTGGGTCAGAATCTGAATCACCTGGGCCTGGGCCGCGGCTTCTGAGGCTGAAACCGGCTTAAATTTATATTTGAGCGCGGCCTCATAGTTGGCCGTGCCCGGCATCTCGGCCACCACCACCTTCACGCCGCTGTCCCTTAAGTTCAGGGCCTGGGCATGACCCTGGGACCCGAAACCGATGATGGCGACCTTCTTGCCCTT
>JAUXZG010000153.1 GCA_030694005.1 Desulfobaccales bacterium
AGCTTGGCGAATTAAACAGCCGTTATGAAGCGCAAGGTGTTGCCTTGCAATCTTTGGCGCAACGGTTACAACAGCTTGAAAATTCAGGTCAAGGGCAGGCAAGACCGATGCATGCCGTGAATAAAACAGTAGTTGCGGCTGACACCAGCACTAATCAAACGACCAGCGATGAAAGCCGGGCGGAACAAGTGGCCAACGAGCCTGTGGTGAAAGAGGCTCCTGCATCGCGCGGTGCCGAGGCGGTTTATCGCGAACAGAATGCACTGTTTAATAAGACTTTTACATTGGAGACAGGGGTTAGTTACAGCCATTCTGACCGTCGCCAGCTAACGCTGGAAGGCTTTTTGGCTTTAGATGCGATTTTTCTAGGCAATATCAAACTAGACCGTATTAAATCAGACATTGTGCAACTGGATGTGACAGGGCGCTATGGCGTGACAGACCGTTTACAATTCGACTTTAATGCGCCATTTCTTTACCGTAATTCAACTTTCGAATCTGCCGGCGTAGGCGGAAGCGCCTCAACATTGGGTGAACGTGACGTGAGCAATGCTGACATTGGCGATATGAGCGCGGGCGCCTATTACCGACTCTTTCCTGAAACACCAACAAGTCCTGATGTTGTTTTAAATGTCCGAGTAAAGGCACCAACGGGCAAAGATCCTTACGGCATCAAGTTTGCGAATGGCGATGTTGATGCACCTAACGACCTGCCAACGGGAAATGGCTTATGGTCACTTTCTACCGGTTTAACTTTTGTTAAAACAATAGACCCTGCCATTTTGTTTGCTAATATTGGATATTCACACAATTTCTCACGAAAATTTAGTGACATTAGTGGCACCCCAGGCGATAAAGTTTCAGGTGAAATTGATTTAGGCGATTCATACCAATTAGGTGGCGGCTTTGCCTTCGCATTGAGTGACCGCATGAGTACTAGCATGTCTTATGCGCACCGTTTTTCACAGAAAGCACGGATTAAAACGGCGGGCGCTGGCTGGAACAGCGTCACCGGTAGCGATGCCAGCGCTGGTTCACTTAACTTTGGTGTCACGTACGCCATGACTGACAAGCTTACAATGGTGGCCAACGTTGGCATGGGCGTCACGCCAGA
>JAUXZG010000168.1 GCA_030694005.1 Desulfobaccales bacterium
TCCTTTCCCCTGGTGGCGGTGGCCTCTTTTTCCGTGGGACTGGTCCTGGCCATGCAGGGCACCCAGGTCTTGAAACTGTTTGGGGCGGCCAATTACATCGCCACCAGCGTGGCCTTCACCTTTGTGCGGGGTTTGGGTCCACTTTTGGCCGCCATCATGTTGGCGGCCCGGGGGGGCGCCGGCATGGGGGCGGAGTTGGGCTCCATGAGGGTGACCAACCAGATCGACGCCCTCACCGTGTCCGCGGTGAACCCCATGAAATACCTGGTGGTCACCCGCATCCTGGCCTGCATGTTGATCCTGCCCCTCTTGGCGGTGGCCGCCAACCTCATCGGCATCTTAGGAGGCCTGGTCGTCGGCGTCTACCAGGTGGGCATGACCCCTACCTATTATTATACCTTGACCATCAAATACCTGACCCTGCGGGATGTGCTCCCCGGCATCGGCAAGACCAGCATCTTCGGGATTATTGTCGGTACGGTGGGCTGTTTTCACGGCTATAACACAGAACATGGCACTTTCGGGGTGGGGCAAGCCACCAAGACTTCGGTGGTGGTCTCCATCTTGCTGATCCTAATTTCCGATGTCCTGCTCACCAAACTCAGCTTGCTCCTCTGGCCTTGAGAGGGAGCCGGAGTCATCTTCGGTGACCCCGGCCCCCCGGGTCCCCCTGATCATCTACCGGGGGATTTCCAAGGGCTTTGATAACAAAGAGGTGCTCGAGGGCATTGACCTGGAAATTTACGAGGGGGAGACCATGGTCATCTTGGGCCGCAGCGGCTCGGGCAAAACGGTGATGACCTGCATGCTGGTGGGCCTGATGCGCCCGGAGGCCGGCACCCTCAACGTGGCCGGCGTGGACCTTACCCAACTTCAATCCGACGCTGACTGGCGGGAACTGCGCCTGAAGACCGGCTACCTGTTCCAGGGCTCGGCCCTGTACGACTCCATGACGGTGGGGGAGAATGTGGCCTTTCCCCTGGTCCAGCATACCGACCTGAGTCTAGAGGAGATTACCCGGCGGGTGCATGAGAAGCTGGCCCAGGTGGGCCTGGCCGAGGTGGAGAGCCTGGAGCCCGCGGCGCTTTCCGGCGGCATGCAGCGCCGGGCCGCCCTGGCCCGCAGTCTGGCCCTGGACCCCCAGATCATCGTCTATGACGAACCCACCTCCGGTCTGGACCCCATCACCGGCGATGAAATCGGCCACCTGATCCGCCATCTCCAGGAGGCTCTGAAAGTCACTTCCATCATAGTCACCCATGACCTGCGCCTCACGGAAATGGTGGCCGACCGCCTGGCCTTGTTGTTTAAAGGAAGATTAGTGTTTCTGGGCACTTTTCCGGAGTTTTTACAGTCTTCCCATCCGGAAGTGCGGCGCTTCCTCCACCGGTTTGACCAGGAGAAGGAAGAATGATCCAGCGCAAATATGAAACCGTCGTGGGCCTCTTTGTGGTGGCCTCTGTGGCCGCGCTGTTGGTCATGGTGGTGATCATCGCTCAGCAAGAGCGGCTCTGGGAGGACAAGGTGGAATACCAGGCCATCTTCAGAAACATCTCGGGACTGAAAAAAGGCTCGGAGGTGCGCCTGGCCGGGGTCACGGTGGGCAATGTCAAGGAAGTCAGCGTCGGCCCTGGAGGCAATGTCCTGGTCATCTTTGAGGTGCTGGGCAAATACCGGGACCAGATCCGCTGGGACTCCCGAGCCTCCATCGGCTGGCAGGGCTTGTTGGGGGAAAAGAGCCTGGACCTTTCCGCCGGTTCCCCTACCAAACCGCCCATTCCCCCGGAGGGGCTGCTGGAGGTGGTGGAGCCCCTGGATCTGATCGAGATGTTGGCGTGGGCCACCCCCGGCTTCGAGAACTTGCAAAAAATCCTCAACAACCTGGCCGGCCTTACCGGGGAAATGCGGGACCCCAAAAGCGGCTTCAACCAGATGCTGGATGACCTCCAGGAAATAGTCGATAAGATCAATCATGGCAAAGGGACCCTCGGATTGGTCCTGAATGATCCGGTGCTGTACCGGGAAGCGGCGGAGTCGGTGGCGGGGGTCAGGAAGTTTATCGGCCACCTGGAGGAAAGCAAGGGGCTGATGGGGACCCTGATCAACGACCCGGCCTTCAAGGCCCAGTTTCAGAAGACCCTGGCGGACTTCCAGGCGACCTTTGGCAACCTTAAGCAGGCCACCGGGAACTTGAAGGAATTCTCGGCCCGGCTGCCGGAGATGGCCAAAAAGGGGGAGAGGTTTTTGGACTCCTTGAACAAGGCCGGCCAGGGCCTGCCGGACCTGGTGGACAGCGGCCAGGGGCTGGTGGAGGACGCCGACAAAGTGGCCAAAGCCGCCCAAAAATCCTGGCTGCTGCGACGGAACGTGCCTCAGCCTAAAGAACATACCATACGAGTGGAACGAGACCCGGGAAAGGAAAAGGAGTGAGGGGACACTGGCGTTGGCTGGGGGTGTTGTGCCTGGTGGGGTTGGGGTGCGCCGGGCCTGCCAAGACTACGGGAGTGGGCCTCCGGAGTGAGGCGGTGGCCTTAAACGACGCGGGCTATCAATACTGGCGGCAGGGCAAGTGGAACCTGGCCCAGGACAAGTTCGCCCAGGCCCTCAAGGTTAACCGCCTCATCGACCACCAGCCCGGCATCGCCGCCAACCTCAACAACCTGGGGGCCATCGCCCAGGAGCAGGGAGACCTGAAACAGGCCGAGGCCTGTTTCAGGGAAGCCCTGGCCATCCAGCGGGAACAGGGGGATACGGCCGGCATCGCCGAGACCCTGAACAACCTGGGCACCGTGTATCAGGCCCAGGGCCGTCTTAACGAGGCCAATGGGGCCTACCAGGAAGCCCTAAGTAACACCCAACTTCTGCCGGCCGGGCCCCTTCTGGCCTTGACCCTGACCCATCTGGGGGATGTGGCCCGGGCCCAGGGGAACTATGCGGAGGCCCGGGAGTTCTATTACCAGGCCCTGGCCATCGATGAAGCCAAGAAGGACCGCCGGGGCCAGGCGGTGCGCTGGGAGCGCCTGGGCCGCACCGCCCTGGCCTTGAATGAATACGGGCAGGCGGGTTCTTACCTGAGGGACGCTTTGCGGGAATTCCGCCGCCTGGAAGACACCGGCGGCATCGTGGACGCGCTTAACGGCCTGACGAAGTTGGCCCTGGCCCAGGGTGACCGCCAGGAAGCCTTGATCTACGGACAACGCCTCCTGAAAATCTACCAGGCCCGGGGCCAAACCAAAGAGGCGGAGAAATTGCAAATTCTTTTGGGTTCAGGGGCCAAAGGCCCCTGAACCCAAAAGAATAAATTTGTGGGGGAGGGGGCCAGGGGCCGGAGGGCCACTTACAATCCCCCCCCAAACCCCTTAAGTTTAATTTGTGGCTGGAGAAGGCGGGGCCTTTGACCCCGCCTTCTCCAGCCAACTTAAACGGGTTAGGAGGGGGGCGTGGGGGGAGATTGTAAGGGGAGCTTAGCTCCCTGGCCCTCCCCCCACCAATCCCATCCAAACCATGCTATTCTCTACTCCGAGTCGGGCGGCGTTGGTCAGTGTGGGGTCCAACACTTTATTGGTGGGGGCCAAGGCGGTAGTGGGGTTGCTCAGTGGCAGCGCGGCGCTCTTGAGCGAAGCCCTGCACAGCGGTCTGGACCTGTTGGCCTCCTTGCTGGCCTGGGTGTCCTTAAGGTTTTCCGTTCACCCGCCGGACTGGGAGCATCCCTTCGGCCACGGCAAATGGGAGAACCTGAGCGCCTTTTTAGAGGGGCTGCTTATCCTTGCCGTGGCGGTGGTGGTCTTTTATCAGTGTGGCGGGCGTCTATGGCAGCCGGTGCCCCTCACCCTGGTGCCTTGGGGTCTGTTGGTCCTGGGGGTCTCGGCGGTGGTTAATTTAGGGGTGTCCTGGGCCCTGAAAAAAACGGCCCGGCGGTTCGATTCCGTGGCCCTGGACGCGGACGCGGCCCATCTGAGAACTGACGTGTACACCTCCGCCGGGGCTTTGCTGGGCCTGTGGGGCTATTACCTCACCGGCCAGCACCTCTTTGACACCCTGGCGGCTCTGGGGGTGGGGGTGATCATCCTCTGGGTCGGCTTGAAGGTCACGCACGGCGGCCTTCACGGCCTGTTGGACACCCGCCTGCCCGCGGCGGAGGAAGAGGCGGTGCGGGAGCTGGTGGCCGCGGTGGTGCCGGTCTTGGAGATCAAGGAGTTGCGCAGCCGCAAGGCCGGGCCGGTGCGCTACCTCAACCTTACCTTGACGGTGTGCCGCTGGGACAATCTGGAGCAAGTCCACCAGATGTGCGACCACCTGGAGGACCGGATCCAGGAACGCTTTCCCGGGGCCCACGTCTTTATCCATCCCGAACCCTGTATTATCAAACCAGAAAACGGCGACCACCTCACCTGCGCCTGCCCCCTGCGGCTGAACATTTCCTACCCGCTGAAACCGGAATAAGTCCCCATGGACCCAGATACTCCTCTGGCATTTTGGAGCATCCCCAGCGCCGACCTGCTTACGCAGTTGGCAACCTCGCTCCAGGGGCTGAGCGAGGTAGAGGCCCAAGCGCGGCTGAAGCGCTACGGCGCCAACTTGCTCAAGCCCAAGGGCCGCACCGACAACCTGACCCTGCTGCTGTCCCAGTATAAAAGTCCCATTATTCTCATCCTGCTGTTCGCCGCGGGCTTATCCATCATTCTTCAGGATCATACCGACGCCCTGATTATCCTGACCATTGTGCTGGTCAGCGGCCTTTTAGGGTTCTGGCAGGAGCGGGGCGCGGTGAACGCCGTGGCCCGGTTGCTGGCCCTGGTGCAGATCAAAGCCACGGTGCGGCGCGGCGGCGAGCCCCGGGAAATTCCGGTGGAGAAGATCGTGCCCGGCGATATCGTGCTTCTTACTGCCGGCGATGTCATCCCGGGTGACTGTCTCCTTTTGGAGTCCAAAGACCTGTTTGTGGATGAGGCCACCTTGACCGGGGAGACCTTTCCGGTGGAGAAGGCCCCGGGGGTGTCGCCGCCGGAGGCGCCTTTAGCACAGCGGCTCAACGCGCTGTTTATGGGGACCCACGTGGTCAGCGGCACGGCCACCGCCTGCGTGGTCTTAACCGGCACCGCCACGGAATTCGGCCAAGTTTCCCTCAGGCTTAAGCTCAAGCCCCCGGAGACGGAATTTGAGCACGGCGTGCGCCGGTTCGGTTACTTCCTCATGGAGGTGACCCTGCTTTTGGTGATAGCCATCTTTGCCATCAATGTCTATCTGGCCCGGCCGGTCCTGGATTCCTTTCTCTTCTCCCTGGCCCTGGCGGTGGGGCTCACGCCACAACTCTTGCCGGCCATCATCAGCATTAACCTGGCCCTGGGGGCCAAGCGCATGGCCCGGGAAAAGGTGATTGTCAAACGGCTGGCCGCCATTGAGAACTTCGGGAGCATGAACGTGCTCTGCGCCGATAAAACCGGCACCCTCACCGCCGGGGTGGTGGAGCTGCACTCCGCGGTTAACCTGAAAGGGGAGAAGTCTGAAAAAGTTCTGCTGTATGCCTACCTGAACGCCATTTATGAGTCCGGCTTCGCCAACCCCATCGATGAGGCCATTCGCCGTCATTGCTGCCTGGACGTGTCCGGCTACCGGAAACTGGACGAAGTGCCCTATGATTTTGTCCGCAAGCGTTTGAGCATCTTAGTGGCCCAAAATGATGATAACCTGATGATTACCAAAGGGGCGCTGCCCAACGTGCTGGCGGTGTGCGCCTTGGCGGAGACCGCCCAGGGAGAGGTGGTGGACCTGGCGGGAATCAAGGAGGAAATCCAGAAGAACTTTGCGGCCTTCAGCGCCCAGGGCCTGCGCACCCTGGGGGTGGCCTATCGCCGGCTGGGATCAGCAGCGGTCATCACCAAGGACCAGGAAACCGACCTGACCTTTCTGGGTTTCCTGGTGGTCTATGATCCCCCCAAGCCCGGTATTATTGAGACCATCAGGCAGTTGAAGCACCTGGGCGTGTCGCTCAAGATCATCACCGGGGA
>JAUXZG010000217.1 GCA_030694005.1 Desulfobaccales bacterium
CAGGTGACCGCCAGGGGGTTCAAGCCATACTCCAGGCACTTGACCACCTGCCAGGTGCTGTCCTTGCCGCCGCTCACCGGGATCAGGCAGTCGTAGCCCCGGCTGCGGGCCCGGGCATGGGCCGCCACCTGGCGGAAGGCCACCTGCCGGGCGTTCCAGTCTATGTGCGCCCGGCCTTTGTGGTTGCGGCAGGCGTCGCACACCCCTTGAGCGTCAAACTTAAGGTGGGGCCGGGTGTCAGGCAGGATGCACCTGCTGCAGTATCTCATGGGCCGAACTCTTCTAAGAACATTTTGCTGCACAGAAAGCAAAAGATAAACTTGCTCTCGCTGTTGGGCACGTCCTCTTTGGCCAGCAGGGTCTCCATCAGGTCCCGGCGCACGTGGTCAAAGATGGGGCTGCCGTCCAGCAGGTAGCTGCGCACCTGGGGGTCCTTGGGGTCCAGAAAGGAAAAGATGGGGACGTTGAACCCCACCTTGCGGTGGTTGTCCAGGATGCGGGGCGGCACAATGCCCCGCATGGCGTCCCTCAGTACCGCCTTGGCATACCCGCGTTGGATCAGGTGCCGGCTGGGAATGCGGTAGCAGAACTCGAACAGGTCCCTATCCAGGTAGGGCGAGCGGTTCTCAATGGAAAAATACATGGCGTTCAAGTCGTCTTCGTGCAGGATCACCGGCACCGCTTCGTGAAACATCTCGTTGAGCATGCGGTTGCGCAGCACGCTGGGGGTGAAGGCGGCCTCGCGGAAGGGTTCGGCCCAACTTTGCGTGAGATATGCGGCGAAGCCGGCAGCGTCGAAAAATATATGGTCCCGCTGCCCCGGATTGTCTATGAAGGCTTGCGGGTCCTGCAACAGGGGATTGCGCACCACCGGCTGGATGTGGCGCCGCCAGGCCGCTAGGGAGGCGGCCAGCAGTTGTGGGTCGCGGTGGATTTCGTACAGGTAGAAAAGGTGGTGGTCGAAATAGCCGGTGAACAACTCGTCGGCCGCGGTGCCGCTCACCGCGATGCGGTAACCGTGCGCGGCGATGCTCTCCATCAACAGCCAGTGGGCAAAATAGGTGATGGTGTAAACCGGGGCGTCGTGCTGGCGCACCAGGGTGCGCAGCTTGGGGAGAAAGCCGCTGGTGTCCACCGGGATGGAGGTGTGCCGGATGCCCAACTCTTTGACGGCGTAGGCCACCATCTCCTGCTCTTCGTAGCGCCCATCGGTGTTGGCGATGGTGAAGCCGTGGACGTCGTAGTTGAACAGGTTCTTGGCGATGCTGATGAGGGAGTTGGAGTCCACCCCGCCGCTCATGCAGAAGGCCAGGGGCACATCAGCCCTGAGGCGCAGCTCCACGGCGCGGATCAGCCGCTGCCTGGCGCCCTGGGTGGCCTCCTCGTAGGTCATGGACTCCTGGGGATTGCAGGCTGGGGCCCAGTAGAGGCTCTCGTGCCCGCGGCCGTCCGCCTCCAGACGCAGGCAGGCCGCGGGCTTTAGTTCCGTCAAGCCCTGGAAAAAGGCGTGCCCCTCTTTATAAAGGGCCTTGTAGCCGTTCACCAGGTAGCGGTACAGATGGTCATAGTTCACCGGCAGCCGCCGGCCCATAAGGGCAAAAATGAATTTGACCTCGGAGCCGAAATACAGGCCGGTATGGTCCTGGTAGAGGTACAGGGGCTTTTCGCCGAACCGGTCCCGGCACAGGGTCAGGGAGCCGTCGGCCTCGTCGTACACCGCAAAGGCCCACATGCCCTCACAGCGGTCCAAAACCTGCCAGCCCAGGTGGTGGATGGCCATGAGCAGCGCCTCGGTGTCCGACTCGGTGGCAAAGGTGTGACCCTGGGCCGCCAACTCGGCGCGGCGTTCCAGGTAGTTATAGAGCTCGCCGTTGAAAATCAGGGACTTACGCCCCACGTGCAACGGCTGGTTGGCCCGCTCGTCCAGGTCGATGATGCTGAGACGGGAGTGTAACAGGTAGACGTGGTGCCCGGCCTGATTTTGCCAAACCTCGTAGGCGGCGTGGTCAGGCCCCCGCCGGCCCATGAGGGCCAAAGTGGCGGCCAGCCGCTCCGGCCACAGGGTTTGAGTTCCGAAATAACCGGCAATGCCGCACAAATTCAGGCTTCCTCGTCAGGGTTGAACAGATTTTCTATTAGGGGCTGGTGCAATTTCACGGGCACCCGCAGGGTGCGCCCCACCAGCCGGGCCGCCGCCTCCGGGGGCAGGCCTTCCCGGGGCCGGACATAGTCCAGGTCGGCCCAGCTCAGGGGCTCCCCGGCCTTGAGGTCCCGGGCGGCCACAATGCAGCGCCGGGCGGCCAGAGACATGGCAACCTCGGCCTCCCCGGGGAGTTTTTCACCGCTGCCCAGGATTTCGTCAAAGGCGTGGGTGATCTCCGCCAGCCGCCGGAGATCCCGGGGGTCGGCGGACAGGGCGTGGTCCCGAAAAGTAGTCCGGCTCTTGTCGAGAGTGAAATGCTTTTCGATGATCCTGGCCCCCAGGGCCAGGGCGGCCACGGCACATTCAATCCCCAGGCAGTGGTCAGAATACCCCACGGTTACCGAAAAGGTCTCTTTAAGGGTCTGGATGGCCTTGAGATTGGCCAACTTAAGGGGCACCGGGTAGAGGCTGACGCAGTGCAGCAGGGCCAGGGAGTCCTCGAGAGTGCGGGGGCTTTTAAGCTGCCGGGCAATGGTGTTCACGGCCCGGTCCACCTCGGCCAGGGTGGCCATGCCGGTGGACAGGATGAGGGGCTTGCCCAGGGCGGCGGCTTTGATTAATAAAGGCTTGAAGTCCAGGTCCCCGGAAGCGATTTTGACGGCCGCCACCAGAGGCGCTACGCCCTCCAGAGACTCCTCGTCAAAGGCCGACGCCACAAAAAACATCCCCTGGGCCGCGGCCCGCTGGGCCAGCTCGGCAATAAGGCTCAAAGGCAGGCGAAACCGGGTCAACTGGGCGATGCGCTCCCTTTGGGAGCAGTTCACCAGTCTGGCCGGATTGATGACCTGGACTTTGACCGCGTCGGCCCCGGCCTGGGCCGCGGCGTCCACTAATTCCCTGGCCAGGGCCGGGTCCCCCTCGTGGTTGTTGCCGAGCTCGGCTATGAGGACCCGGTCCTGCTCAAGGTGGCGGTCTCCCAAAATCATGGCTGCGCCCCGCTCCCCGGCACATGGGCATGGAGTACATAAGCCGTCTCCCTGACCTTAAAGCCGCAGGCCTCATATAGCCGCATGGAAGGAATATTGGCGATTTGGGTCCCCGCCCGCAGTTTTTGAAAGCGCCCGGCGGAGCCGGCCACAAAGAAATTTATCAGGGCCTTACCCGCGCCCCGGCCTTGATGGGTCCGGTCCACGCCGATCAAGTCGATGATATTGGTCAGCTCCCCCGCCACCCTGGCCGACATCACGCACAGAAAACCCACCGGTTGGCCGGCCACGGCCGCCACCAGCAAGCGGTCTCCCCGCTTGCCCCGCAGATAGTTGTGAACCCACTCTTTCTTGATCAAGTTGGCAATATCGGGGGAGATATGGGGGTCAAGGTGAAACCGGCTGTAGACAAAACAGGAGTAAGCCATGGACAGCACCGCCTCGTGGTCGGCGGGCAAAACCTCCCTGACCACAACTTCCTTGGGAACAAGGCCCAGGGATTCCGTCGCCGGCCGGCGCTCAAAAGTGACATTGACGTCTACCACCCTGAAACCCACAGCAGTCAGGGCGGTGACCTGGTCCACCCGGTCAGTGGGGACCAGCACATAATAGAAGCCCGGCTGGGTCACCAGATTGCTCAGAGCACCCTTGAGGTCTTCCCCCAGAGGCCCAGCCTGGGGCTGGTCTGTGAGGGTGACTTTGAACACCGGCTGTCCAAAGATCGCCGCCAACCAGTCATCAGAGGCTAGGTTCACGCGTTTACCTTGATGTCCATCCAGAAGCCGCCGTCTTTCGCCAGGTCCCGATACCAGTCAATGTATTTCGGAAAGCCCACTTCAATGGGGTTTTGGGGGTTATAGCCTATTTGCTCCTTGGCCTTGGCCACGCTCATGGTCCCCCTAAAGGGCATCAGTCTGTCCCGCTCCACGTACTGGATGGCCACCTCCGGGAAATACTCTTTCATTATTGCCACCAGGTCATTGATCTTGCGGGCCTGGCCGTAGGTCATATTGAAGATCTGGTTTTTGGCCTTGGGGTTCTTGATTATCAAAAGCAGGCCATCCACCAGGTCGTCGATATAAGTGAAGTCCAGACGCTCTTCGCCGTTGCCGTCCACCCTTAGTTTGCCGCCGTCCAGGGCGGTTTCGATGAAAATCTGCCCCACCCGACGGCTCACACAGCGGGGCCCGTACAAGGCCGAGGGCCGGATGATGGTGTAGGGCAGGTCGAACACCTGGTTGTAGGCTATGACCATCTTTTCCCCAGCCAGTTTCAGGGCCCCGTAGATTCCCTTGGGGTTGAGGATGTGCTCCTCTTCCACTTCCGGGGTCAGGAAGTCGCCATACACCATGCTGGAGGACAAAAAGATGAAGTGCTCCACTTTTTCCCGGGTGGAGTCCAGGGCGTTTTCCAGAGTCCTCAAGCTGTGGTCAAAGGTGCTGTAGGGGTCTTTATTGGAGCGCCCGGCGTGGGACACGGCCGCCAGGTGCACCACCACCTGGGGCTTGATTTCGCTCAGCAGCCGGGACAGCACCTGGTAGTCCCGGGCGTCCTGCACGATAACCGGGATGCCCGCCTGGCGCAGCAGGTCCAGACGCTGGTTGATGATGGCCAGATACAGGTGTTGGTTGGGCAAATCCGCCTTGGTGGAGTGCAGCCACAACAGGTTGTTCACCTGGAGGCTGTCCACCACCTGGACCTCCGCCCCCTGGCGGGCCAGGGCCAGAGCCAGGTTGTGGCCGATGAACCCAGCTCCCCCGATGATGGTCACCCGCCGCCCTTTCATTTCCATATTCATGACTCCGTCTCCTTCACCGCGGCTTTAAAAGTCTGTAACAGATAGTCCAGGTCCCCGGCCTTGAGGTGCGGTCCCACCGGCAAGGCGATGGAATGGTCGCTGATAGCCTCGGCCTGGGGGTAAGCTGCAGCCTGATAGCCGTATTTGTTGCGGTAATAGGTCATCCTGGGCACCGGCTGCGGATAATAGATGCTGGTGCCCACTCCGGCGCGGTTCAAGCGCCCCACCAGGTCGTTGCGCCTGGCTTTAAGGTCGCCCTCCAGGACCACGGTCAGGCAGTAGTGGCTGCTCTGAAAGTCCGGGCCGCCGGCGTCCAGGACGTGCATATTGGGCGCCTGACTTAAGCCCTGTTTCAGGGCCGCAAAGTTTTGCCGGCGAATCTCCAAGTTTTCACTAAAGCGGGCCAACTGGCTGCGGCCCAGGGCCGCCTGCATCTCGCTCATGCGGTAATTGAGGCCCAGGGTGGGCACGTCGTAGCTGCCGGGCACGGCCCGCTCCCCGTGGGTCCGGTCCACCCCGAAGGCCCTGAGTTTGGCCACGGCCGCGGCCACCTCCGGATGCCTGGTGACGAACATGCCCCCTTCCCCGGTGGTGATGTGCTTCACCGGGTAGAAGGAAAAGCAGCCCGTATCGCCAAAGAGGCCCACGTGCGTCCCCTGGCAGCGAGCTCCCAGGGCCAGGGCGCAGTCTTCGATGACTTTCAGTCCGTGGCGGTCCGCCACTTCACGGATGCCCGCCATATCACAAGGTATCCCCAAAAAATGCACCAAGCCAATGGCCTTGGTGCGGGGCGTGACGGCCGCGGCAATGCCCTCCGGCGTCAAATTGCCGGTGGCCGGATCGCAGTCCACAAAAACCGGCCTGGCCCCCACCCACTCCACCGCGTGCACCGTGGCGGTGTGGGTCTGGGCCGGCACAAGCACTTCGTCGCCCGGCCCCAGACCGAAGTGCAGATAGGACAGGTGCAGGGCCGCCATGCAGGAACTCACCGACACGCAGTGGGCCCCGGCCCCCATAAAGGCCGCGAACTCGCTCTCAAAGGCTTTGCACTGAGGCCCATGGGTCAGAATGTGGCCTTGCAAGACCTCCATCACCGCCTGCCGGTCAGCGTCGGTTATCCAGGGCCGGCCGAAGGGAATCTCCCGAAACGTGGTCATACGTAGTCAATCTCCGTGGTTTTAGAGGTGGCCAGAGCCAGGTCCGCAGCCACGCAGATACTGACGAGGTTGAACTCGTGCTGCACTTCCTGGCGCAAATCCCGGCCCTCCAGGATATGGTCCACAAAATCCTTTATCAAATCTCCTTTGGTAGCCGGCAGGGTCGCCAGCGGCAATTTTTGAGGGGCCACCTGCGGGTCCCGGCTGAAATGGCCACGGGGCCCCTGGTCGTCGTACAAAAAGGTGCCCTGGGTGCCGAACAACCTTACCACATGCTGGTGCCGGTGCACGCACCCGAAGTTAGCCGTGACCCTGCCTACCAGCCCGGAGGGAAACTGAAAGGTGGCAGCCACGAAATCATGGTATCTAAAAGCCGTACCTGCCGTGCAGATGCGGTTACCCACGGCGCTCACGGTTATGGGCCTCTCTCCGGTAAGCCACAGCATTAAATCGAGCAGGTGGATGCCGCCCCCCTGCATGACGGAATAATCCGGCACGTCCTTTCTCCAGCCTTCGGTGATCTTGTCCAGGCGGCCGTAGAGATAATCGCCGTCAAAGGCGTAAATCTCGCCCAGCACCCCGTCCTGGATCATGGCCCGCAACCAGTTGTACACCGGCGCGGCCCTGAGCACCAGATTGGAAGTCAGCCTGACCTGGGGCCGCTCCAGGATGGCCTTCTTTAAAAGGCGCAGCTCAGCCACAGAGCGGCACAGGGGTTTTTCCACGAACACATGTTTGCCCAACTCAATTGCCTTCAGGGCCTGCTCGAAGTGGGCGTCATCAAAAGAAGCTATGGAAACCAGGTCAATGTCCGGATCGCCGATAAGCTGGGCCGCCCTGGTGGTGAGGTTCACCTGAGGGTATTGCTTCCGGGCCGCGGCCAGCTTTTCCTGGGAAAGATCGCACATGGCCACCACCTTGCACCCCGGATGACGCTCATAGGCCGCCAGGTGCTGCTCCCCCACGCCCAGGCCGATAATCCCCACCTTAAGAGGCTGCATGCAAGCCGTCTCCCCGCGGCCCGCCGGTCACCTGCCGGTAAATCTCCACAATCTCCTCAAGGCCGTACTCCCAATGGGGCTTTTTTAGCCGGGCCAGGATGTCGCCCACCACTTCCAGGTCCCGGTGAGTGTCCACCGCCAGATGCACGGCGCTATAATCTCGGGGAGCGGCCAGGTTGAAGATCTTGAAGTCCCCGGCATGGTTATAAAAATATTTCGTGACGTGCTCCAGATCCTGAGGGTCCAGCATGCGCCCATAGCCCCGCCTGAAGGCCGCCGCGGCCACCACCTCCACCGACTGGCCCGCAGGATAGGTGCGGGGCCTAACATTGGTAACCATGTCAAACTCGCGGTTGACAAAAATACTTACCGCCTGGTCGATCAGCCGCGGGTCCAGCAGGGGGCTGTCGCCGTTTATCCGCACAAAGGCCTCAAACCGGCAGAGGTCCAGGACTTCCAGAAAACGGCTGGCCACGTTGGCCAAAGGCCCCCGGTGGCAGCGAACGCCATGGCCGCGGCAAAAATCAGCTATGGCGTCGTCGCTGGCCTCCCCAGAAGTGGCCACCACTATATGCCCGGCCAGGCAGGAGTGCTCAAGCCTCTCCACCAGGTATTGCAACAGGGGTTTGCCCCCCAGCCGCATGAGAACCTTGCCGGCCAACCTCTGGGACCCCATGCGGGCCTGGACAATGGCCCCGATCCCTTTAGGGGCCCAGCCGGTCAATGAGTCACCTCGGTGCTCTGCTCCACCTGCCAGTCAAGCAGGGTGCTGAAATAGCCCAGGCGGTTGTTGCCTTTGCGCGTCATTAAGTCGTCCAGGGAAAAAGACAGGACCGTACCGCAATCATCCACGATAAAAGGCTCCCAGGAACTGGACGCAGTGCCGAATTGCACCGTGTAATGCCCGTGCCCCAAGGTCCGGGGAGGAATTTGGAGCCTGATCAGATGGCTGCCCACCGGCAGGTTCGCCAAGGGGTCCGGGGGAAAGTCATAACTGTAAGACACCATGACCGGGGTCCCATCTGCTTTGGTTACCTGCAAACAGCCGTACAGGTCCTTGAGATGGTAATGCACCTGATAAAGGAGTTCTATGACCACCGCCCCGTCACAGCTAAAGCTCTGGGTGGGCAGGCCGCTGCTATTCATAATTCGGGCGGCGCGGAGCTGCGAGGGTTTATGGGGATCCTCCGGGAAGGTGCTGGCCGGCTCCACGCCGGTCTGGCCGCGAAAGGTAAGGTAAGACTCCACCACCGTCGGCGCGTTCCCTTGCATTCTGATTTGGCCCTCGTGGAGCCACAGGCATTGTTTACACAGTTGGTTAATGCTACCCATGTTGTGGCTGACCAGGAGCACCGTGCGCCCTTCCCTGGCCTGATCTCCCATCTTGCCCAGGCACTTTTTCTGAAACTCGGCATCCCCCACTGCCAACACCTCGTCCACCACCAGGATTTCCGGGTCCAGGTGGGCGGCCACGGCAAAGGCCAGGCGGACATACATGCCGGAAGAATAGCGTTTCACCGGCGTATCAATGAATTTCTCTACCCCGGAGAAGTCCACGATCTCGTCGAACTTTCGTTTGATCTCACCGATGGTCATGCCCAGGATGGCGCCGTTCAGAAAAATATTTTCCCGGCCCGTCAACTCCGGGTGAAATCCGGTGCCCACCTCCAGCAGACTGGCCACCCGACCCCGGATCTTCACCTCGCCGACGGTGGGAGCGGTGATGCGGGCGATGATCTTGAGCAGGGTGCTTTTGCCGGCCCCGTTGCGCCCGATAATGCCCAGCACCTCGCCCTGCTTCACCTCCAGGGACACGTCCTCGAGGGCCCAGATGCGGTCGGCCGGGCCGCCCTCCCCGCCGGCGTGCAGGCTCACCGGGGAGTTGGGGTCTTCCCGGCCCCTGAGGCGCGCCCACCAACTTTGCAGGTCCCGGTACAGGGTCCCGTGGCCCAGGACTCCCAGCCGGTACTGCTTGGAGAGGTTTTCCACCCGGATGACGGTTGCCATAATTTGACTGCGGCCCTTACACCGTGTCCATAAAAGTCTTTTCCACCCGGCTGAACATCACCAGGCCCGCTAACAGAAAGACCATGGTCATGCCCCAGCTCATGGCCACAAATTTGGGGGTCAGGGAGCTGACACCCAAAAAAGCCAGCCTGAAACCCTCCACCACCGCCATCATGGGGTTCAGGGCAAAGAGGTTGCGGTACTTTTCGGGGATCTGGGAAAGCGGGTAAACCACCGGAGTGGCATACATCCAGAGCTGGACCCCAAAGGTCACCACCAGGCTTAGATCCCGGTATTTGGTGGTCATGGAGGAAACCAGAATGCCGCAGCCTATTCCCAGGAATCCCATCTGTATGATGAGTAAAGGCAGCACCATCACCCACAGGTTGGGAGTTACCGCCGCCCCTTTGGAGTAATAGTAGATCAGGAAAACCAGAAAAAGGGCGAATTGGACGAGGAATTTGAAAATGTTGGAAATGCCGATGGAAATAGGGACCACCAGCCTGGGGAAATAAACTTTGCCGAAGATGCCGGCATTCTTGACAAAGGTGTCGGAGGTCTCCGTCAGGCACGCGGCAAAATATCCCCAGCAGACTGTGCCGGAAAGATAGAACAGAAAATCCGGGATGCCGTCAGTGGGGATCTTGGCAATCCTGCCGAATACCACGGTAAACACAATGGTAGTAAATAATGGTTGCAGGAAAAACCACAGGGGACCCAGGATGGTCTGCTTGTATTGGGCCACAAAATCCCGCCAGACAAATAGCCGGATGAGGTCAAGATAGCTCCAGATTTCCCGGAAATCAAAGTGGAACCAGGGATGGCGGGGGCGGATAATGGTAGTCCACTGGAGCGACTCCTGGACGCCATGGGCCGCCAGCGCGGTGTCGCCCCTTAGGACTGAAGATTCGTCTTTCATAATGCCTTTTCCATCATCTGGGGCCGGGAAAGCACACCACTTTGCCGGTAGGTATTTTTTCCTCATGTACCTTGGGCAGCGGCTGCATCAGCACCAACACCTCACAATCGTCCTGGAACTCATCAATGGGGCGGAGTGGGATGCGGCTGCACATGGCCTGGGGCTCAACAAAGTCCGCATAAATCGCGGTCACCTGGATACCCGAGGAGATGAGGAACAGAATGGCGGCTTCGGTGAAAGGCGTCCAGCCGTAAACCGCAACCTTTTGTATGTCCTGGGCCGCCAGGCTTCTCAGTTTCTCCAGAAGATTTTTCCTGACCTCCTCATAAAGGGCGCTTTGGCGTTTGAGAAAGTCATAAGCCAAGATAGACTTCTGGAGGATCCCTCTGGGGGTAAGGTTATATCGGAGATTGCGTGGGTTGGCTCCGGAGATTTTGATGTAACCCTTCACCGCCAGCAGACGCAGGGCAAAGTTCACGGAAGAGACACTGCGGCCCAGTTTTTGGGAGATGTGCCTCTGGGTCAGACGGCCCTCATTTTCGTGAACCGCGTCAAGGATATTGTATTCCAGGATAGGGTCATCCATAGGGATTTCTTCTTGTTCTATGTTCTATGTTCGATGTTCGAATAACACGATTGATGTAAAGTGTCAAGATTTTTCTGGAAGGCGGGGACTGATACCAAGGTGCCGTCAAAAAACTATTCTTGTCATTCTGAGCGCCGCGAAGAATCTAGATTCTTCACTCCGCTACGCTCCGTTCAGAATGACAAAAAAAGGAATTTCCTGTCCATTCAGAATAATAATCCTTTGAATGCAACTGTCTTAGAAAATGTGGGACACCCGCCCTCGGGTGTCCTGGAGCCGCCGAGGGCGGCGGCTCTACATTTTCATGGTGCGCGGGTGCTTCCTAAAGCAAGAGAATTCGTATGATACCAAATTGCGTTCAAACCAATATTTATATTGTAGCCGCAGGCTTTAGCCTGCGCCCGCACAGGCGAGACGCCTGTGCCACCAAGGTTTCAAATAACGCCCTTTTTGATTGCAACTTCCTATGACACGCCCACCGCCCCCAAAAAGGTAAATGGTAGGCGTTTTGCCCCCAACCCGCATGACCTTTTTCGGCTGGCGCACCTTAAGCTTTTACTGCGGATAGAAGGAGGACCCCATCTCTCGGCTCAGGCGGCCTGGGAGGCCTACAGGTAGGCGCGCAGTTGCGCCACGGCGTCAAGCAAATCCTGCGGCGTGTTGGCAGCCAGGGATTTGTAAAGAAGACGCTGGGGATCGATGCCGGCTTCGGCCAGTAACGCCTGAGCCTGCGCCACCCGCCAGCGGGCGTGGTCGTTGGCCTTATGAGACTTGCAGTTGTCCGGGTGGCAAGTCAGCACCAGGACCCCGGCGATGCCGTGGGTAAAGGCCCTGATCAGGTAGTCCATATCAATCTTGCCGGCGCAGGGCATTTTGATGGCGGTAAAGCCCAGGGGCAGGGCCGCGTGCTTCAGTTTCAGCGCCGCTTGATAGGCTTCCCAGGCCGAATTCCGGCACATGAAGGCCACCAGCCGGGGGGCCAGTTGGGGATTGAGGGTGCGTATATGAGCCCGAATCTGGTCGTCGGTGCAGTTGCGGATCTGGATGGCGTCGTTGGGGCATTCACTGGCGCACACCCCGCACCCCTGACAGGCCAGCTCCTTAATATCGGCGCGGCTGTCATAGACGATGGCCCCATGGGGGCAGAGGCGGTAGCAGGTAAGACACAGCACGCACCGGCCCCGGTCAACCTGGGCCCGGCCCAACGGCGCGCTTGCTACACCCGGGCCCAGAAGACTCTGGACTGCCAACACCGCGGCGTCGGCCTCGGCCAGACCCTCCTCCAGATCCATCACGGCCCGGGCCGGCCCCACCACATAAATACCCCGGCGGCAAGTGGCCACCGGCAGGTTATGGACATTGTCACCCTGGAGAAAGCCTAAAGGCGCGGGCTGCAGGCGCAGCAGTCTGGCCAGTTCGGCATTGCCGGACGCGGCCCGGTAGGCCTCTTCATAGACCACCAGGTCGGCAGCAAGCTCCAGGCTCTCTCGCATCACCGGGTCAAAAAAGGTTAAATGGGGGCGATCTTCTTTAAGGGTAACCTCCGGCAGTTGGGAAAGCTTACAAAGAACCAAACCGGCGTCCTGGTTCTGCCTCAAGAATTTTTCCAGGCCAGGCTCCGCCACCTTGGCATCGCCCACCAGAAGATAGACCTGACAGTTGGACCGGTTAAGCAATCGGGAGGCCGCGCTTAAGGCCCGGCGCAAAGCCGGGGGATAACTGGCGCCGGCCAGCCCCACCATAAGGGCCACCACCACCTGTTCGGTCTGGGGGTCCAACATGGCCGCAGCTTCTTTTGGTGAAGCCAGAACCTGCTCCAGCCGGGTCTGGGACAGGATGCGGGGATGAAGGGGCAGCCCGTAGCGTTCCGGCGCTTCGGCAATCTCCAACTCTGGAGCCAGGATGACTGCGCCCACCTGTTCCTTAAGAGGGCCAACGGGAGTGCACAGACGGATAGTAAAATTTCCGGTTACCCCCTCAAAACCCAAAAGGGCCGCGGCGGTCACCGGGCGGAGCAAAGGATGGTCCTGAATATGTTGGAGCAAAGCGGCCAGAGGTTCCGGTGGGCTTTGCGGTTGCGGCGCGCTCGGGGTCAGAGGGCTTAAAGGGGCATGGGGGGTGGCCAGGATAACCGGATAACCCAGGTCAGCCAGATCCCCCGCCGCTTTGAGGGCCGGATAGGAGTCGCCCCACACCAGGACCCGGCGGCTCACCGGGACCTCTTGAGATCCCAGGGGCACGGCCCGGCTGACTCGCACCGCGGCCAGGCGCACCAGGTCCAGGGCTTTAAGGGTGCGGGTTTTGGGGTCCGGGTTTTCCAGGGCCGCCTGGAGGTCAACCACGGTCAGGAGCTCCGGGTTTAATTGAAACTTTTCCAACAAGAGCTTGAGGGTGACGGCGCCCCGGGTCTGGGGGTCCATGGCCGCCAACACCACCGGGCTCCTGGCCTTTTCGTGCAAAAAAGCCTTAAGCCGCGCTTCTTGCTGGTCGGCGGGCAGGGCCGGGTCCAGTAACAAAACCCGGGTGTTGGGGAAGCCGGCCACCAGAAGAGAGAAATCTCTCGGGTCGAGCCCCGCGGGTCTAAGCTCCAGGTTGTGGGTCACAATAAAATCTATGGGGCGGACGATGCTCATGAGGCTGCCTCAAGATAGTTTCGCACCTGCTGGACCGCGGCGGTGGCCTGGGCGATGCATTCGGCAATACTCCTGGGGCCTTCCACGGTGCCGGCCAGAAAAAGACCGGGCTGGCCGGTGGCGGTGCGATGTAAATCGTCATGGGACCGGATAAAGCCTTCCGGGGTCAGGTCCAGGTGCAGAAGTTCAGCCAGCCTGGGGTTTTCCGGTCCAGGGGCGATCCCCACCGCCAACACCACCAGATCAAAGGCCGTGGAGAGGGCCTGGCCGCTAACTTCATCCAGATAGCGGAGTTTTATGGTGCCATCGGCCGCGGTAGCTACATCTCCGGGTAAGACCCGGATGAGTTTTACTTCCGCCAGGGCCTCCTCTTGAAATCTTTGGGCATCCAGACCGATGTTTTGCAAGTCCATATAGAAGGTGGCAAGCCGGCACTCCGGCAGGCGGTGCCGGATAAGCCTGGCCAGCCTTAAGCCATAGGCGCAACAGACCCGGGAACAATAGGGATGGTCCTGGTCCCGGCTGCCCACGCATTGGATGAAGGCAATACTCCGGGCCGGCCGGCCGTTGCCGGGAATCTCCAGAGCGGCCCCGTCTCTGAGCCTCTGCTCCAGCTCCCAGCCGGTAATCACCCGGGGCAGGAACCCATAACCATAGTGGGGCCGGCTGCGGGGGTCGGCAGGTTGATAGCCGGTGGCCAACACCAACGCCGGTGCCTCCAGGGTGAAGGTAGTTTCCGGCCGGTCCAGGTCGATGGCTTTGGGAAAACATAGCTCTTGACAGATCCGGCAGGAACCGTCCCTAAAATAAAGACAGCCGGCCGGATTGATGGCATAACGGGGATGCTGGGCGGGTGAGGAGCCGGTTAAAATGGCTTGCTGGGAGATGGCCGGACATTCATCATAGCAGATGCCGCAATTAATGCAGCGGTGGGGATCGATGCGCTGCGGCTGCCTCCTAAAAGTCAGGTGAAAGAGGCCATCGGGCCTCTGGGCCTGGATCAGCTCAGTATGGGGATAAAGGGTGACCCCAGACTCTTGAATAAGGTCCCGTAGCCGCTGTTCCACCAGACAGGCGCCGCACTTCTGACAAGTATCCGTGGCCTTGCAAGCAAAATGCGCCGCCCGACCGCCGAAAAACGGCGACTTTTCCACCAGGGCCACGGGCAGCCCTAAATGGGCCAACTCCAACGCCGCGGTGATGCCGGCAATACCGCCGCCTAAAACCACCACCGGTTTTTCGTTAAAAAATGCCATAAGTTGGGCCGCATACTCCCATGAGACCTTTGTGGGGGAGGGGGCTACTAAATAAGCTCTTAGCCATCAGCTTTCAGCTTTCAGCCAAACCAAAGAATTAGTCCGTCCATTTAGGATTGCCGGCGCAGCTTCTTATTGTAAATTAAGGCATTTATTGTTTATCAGTCATAAAGCTGACTGCTGACTGCTGATTGCTGACAGCTTTTAAGCCCCTGGCCCTCCCCCCAAAAACTCATAGCCCCCCGCCTTCCAGGACCATGGTGAACAGGTCGGCCCGGCCCTGGGCTTTGAGGTAAACGCCGTCCGCCAGGTTTTCCTCTTTAAGCTGTTTAAGCAGGCGGCCGGCTATTTCCGCGCCTTTGAACAAAACTTTCTCCGCTTCTGCGGCAGTCAATTCTTGAAGAATCTCGGGCGGCAGGGAATAAACTTGGCGCCATTTGCCCTCCTTTGCCTGGGCCACCTCTTCCGTCCCCAATATTTCAATGGAGGCCAGAATTTTAATGGGGTGGGGGGGCAGAGACTGGCGGAAGGCGCGGAATTTCTCCAGGTCGAAAACGGCCGGGGTGATGAAAAATTGGGCCCCGGCAGCCACCTTCTTCTCGAACTTGATAAGTTGCGGGACCCAGGGGTCGGCTTCCGGAATGACCACGGCCCCCAAAAAGAAGTCCGGGTTGCCGTTTAGAGGGAGGCCGGCGCTATCGTGCCCAGCCATGAGCCCCTGAGCGATTTGCAAAAGCTGCACCGAGTCCGCGTCATACACGGGTTTGGCCTGGGGGTGGTCCCCCAGGGTGACATAATCGCCGCTCACCACCAAGACATTGTTAATGCCCAGGACGGCGGCTCCCAAGAGGTCGCTTTCCAGGGCCAGGCGGTTCCGGTCCCTACAGGTAAGGTGCAACAGTGGTTCCGCGTCCGCCTCCTTAAGCAAGCGGCAAGCGGCCAGGGAGGAGAGGCGCAGCCGGGCATGTTCATTGTCAGGGACACTGAAGGCCGTCACCCGTTTTTTTAAGAAACCCACCGGAGAGAACATGTTGTCGAGGGCGATGCCTTTAGGGGGCTGGAGTTCGGCCACCACCGGGAATTTGTCGGCTTCCAGAGCTTTCTTAAGCCTACTCATGGCCCCCGTATCTCCTTTTGTAGGCCGGGTGGATCACCTTGCCGGAGGTGGTGCGGCGGTCATGGGGATGCAACGGCAAAATCTCTCGCATCTGCTCCTGACGGCCCTGATTCTCCAGGCGTTGGTAGATCTGGGTCCAGGCACATTCCCGTTCAGGATCAACTTCGCAACGGCCGTTTATGGTACCGCCGCAAGGACCGTTGAGCAACCCCTTGGGGCACATGGTAACCGGACAGATGCCCCCGGTAACCGCCAGATAGCAGTTATTGCAGGCCAGACAGCGCTCGCTGTACAGGCCCGCCTCTTCGTTGACGCCGATGAATGCGGTGTTCACAGCCGGAAAGATAGGTCTCATGTAGCACAGTTGGCCCAGATACTGGACCCCGGCCCCACAGGCCATGGAAATGAT
This sequence comes from Desulfobaccales bacterium, assembly GCA_030694005.1. Lineage (GTDB taxonomy): Bacteria > Desulfobacterota > Desulfobaccia > Desulfobaccales > 0-14-0-80-60-11 > JAUXZG01. Next base: position 16,013 of record JAUXZG010000217.1, read on the forward strand.
GGCATCATAGTCGGCGATGAAATCGCACAACGGCCGGATGAACTCCAGATCGCACTGGCGTTCCACCGTGATTTCGCCGATTTCCAGATGCTTGCCTTCCAGACCCCGAGCGAGTTTTAACTGGGAGGCCAGCAGGCCCACTTCCTTTTCCCCGCCCACCAGGCAGACGGCCACGCAGGTGCCGCAGCCGACGATGAGAATTTTTTCATAAGGAGCCACCGCGGCCTTGATTTCGGCAAAAGGTTTGCGTTCAGCGATAATCATCTTTCCCCCAGGTGCTCAAGCGGCGCCGCCGGCTTTGGTATGGAGCGGCCGGCTAAACGCAAGGGGTTGGGGCCCAGGGCCTGTACCCGGGCGGTCATTTCCTTAACCGCGGCCACCCATTTGGGGGCATCAGAGGCGGCGATCTCATACATCTCCAGGCGACCTCTACCCAGGCCGGTTTCCTCCAGCAATTGCTGGGCGTATTCCACGCGTTCTCTGGCTCTAAGATTTCCTTCCAGGAAATGACAGGAGCCGGCCTCTCAGCCACCCACCAGGAGGGCGTCGGCCCCGGCCTCAAAGGCCTTTAAAATATGGCGGATGTCAATGCGCCCGGTGCACAGATACTTAACGATGCGCACGCCGGCGGGATATTGCATCCGGGCCGAGCCGGCCATATCCGCCGCGGTATAGGTGCAATAGGTGCAGACAAAGGCCAGAATCTTGGGCAAAAACTCCATGGCAAATCTCCTAAGAAGCTGTCAGCCAGTGCATATTTGTATAAGGAAGCGTTTAAAAAGGCATAGGGCGAACTACCAGCAGAACTAAAGTCCCCCTTTGTTAAAGGGGGATTTAGGGGGATTTTAAAATCCCCCCTTCCCCCCCTTTAGGAAAGGGGGGAATTTGTTAAAGTTATCCATTGCTGAACCCTGACAGTTGATAGTTGATAGCTGACCGCTCCTTACGCCGCCGCTTGGGGAATAATATCCCCCTCACTCTCCTCCTCAAGGTCAATGGCGCAAATCTTGGCCACAAACTGGTTGTCCCGGTTATGCATCACCTCAATGGCCAGGCGGGGGCAGGCGCTGGCACAATTGCCGCACCCATGGCAGGCCGCCGGGTCAATGGCCATGACCCCGGCCCCCTGG
>JAUXZG010000222.1 GCA_030694005.1 Desulfobaccales bacterium
GAGGGCCAGGGACCTGAGGTCCCTGCCCTCCCCCCATACCCCCCTCCCAACCCGCATAAGTTATCTGGGGAAGGCGGGGCCAAAGGCCCCGCCTTCCCCAGATAAATAAAACTTAAGGGGTTGGGGGTGGGGGCTTGGGGGAGGATTGTAAGTGGGCCCACCGGCCCCTTAGCCCCCTACCCCAATAACCAAATTTTTTTTGCCGGGAATATGACCAGGTGGTCATAAAGGAGGTGGGGTATGGTTCTCCCCAGGTTTCAGGATCAGGCCCTCTGGCCCATCTATGAGAAGGTGGCTGCAGGCAGCCGTCTCCACCGGGAGGAGGGTTTATCCCTGTTCCACAGTCCCGACCTGTTGGGGGTGGGGGCCCTTGCCCAGATGGTGCGGGAGCGGTTGCATGGCCGCAAGGCCTATTACATTTACAACCAGCACCTCAATTACTCCAATATCTGTGTAAATGGTTGTAAGTTTTGTGCCTTCGGGCGCCGGGCCGGGGAAGAAGGCGCTTATGAGCTAACCCTGACGGAGATTTTTGCCAAGGTAAAGGCGCGCCTGCATGAGCCCATCACCGAGATCCACATCGTGGGGGGCTGCCATCCGGATTTGCCTTTTGCCTTTTATGTGGACATGCTGCGGGGCATCAAAGCCCTGCGCCCTCAAGTACATCTGCAGGCCTTCACCGCGGTGGAGGTGGCCCATGTGGCGGAGAAGGCGGGGGTGTCCGTAGCCGAAACGCTGGCGGCCTTGAAAGACGCGGGCCTGGGGTCGCTGCCCGGGGGCGGCGCCGAGGTATTTAGCTCTCGGGTGCGAGAGAATCTTTGCCCCACCAAGCTGTCGCCCCAAGGGTGGCTGGAGGTTTCCCAATGCGCCCACCGTCTGGGGCTGAATACCAACGCCACTATGCTTTACGGGCACATAGAAACCCTGGAGGAGCGCGTGGAGCATTTGCTCAAGTTGCGGGCCGCCCAGGATGAGACCGGGGGCTTTCTGACCTTCATTCCCCTGGCCTTTCATCCGCATAACACCGCATTGAGCAGCCTCAACGGCCCCAGCGCCGTGGATGATCTTAAAACTCTCGCAGTGGCCCGCCTGCTGTTGGACAACTTTCCCCATATAAAGGCCTTCTGGGTAATGTTGGGCCCCAAGCTGGCCCAGATCTCGTTGTGCTTCGGGGTGGATGATGTGGACGGCACGGTCATGGAAGAGCGCATCACCCACATGGCCGGGGCACAAACGCCCCAGGGCCTGAGCAGGGCCCAGCTTCGAGCCCTGATCCGGGAGGCCGGCTGTGAGCCGGTGGAGCGGGATACTTTGTACCGGGTGATTGAGCCATGAACCTGAACCGTCAATACCTCAGCCTTGAGGCCAAATTGGCCGCAGGCGCCCCTCTTAACCGGGCGGAAGCCGGCAAATTGTGGGACCTGGACCTCCTGACCTTGGGGCTGGCGGCCGATGACGTACGCCGCCGCCTCCATCCCGAGCCCCGGGTTACATATGTGGTGGACCGCAACATCAACTACACCAATATCTGCATCTCCGGCTGTCGTTTTTGCGCGTTCTTTCGCCCTCCCGGGGCGCCGGACGGCTATGTTTTGGACTGGGATACTTTGGCGGCGAAGTTGACAGAGCTTAAGGACCACGGCGGCAGCGGGGTCTTGCTCCAGGGGGGGCTAAACCCGGATCTATCTCTAAATTATTACGAAGAGCTGCTTCACTTCATTCGGGGCTTCGGCCTAACTGTCCATGGTTTTTCCCCTCCGGAGCTGAACTTTATAGCCGAAAAAAACGGGATTACTCTTAAAGACTTGTTTAAACGATTTATGGAGGCGGGCCTGAGCTCCATTCCGGGGGGCGGCGCCGAGATCCTGGTGGATCGGGTGCGCCGGCAAATCTCTCCTTTAAAAGGCAGCAGCGCCCAGTGGCTGGAGGTCATGGCCCTGGCCCACGGGCTGGGTTTACCGACCAGCGCCACCATGATGTTCGGTCACCTGGAAACCAGGGGGCAACGCCTGGAACACCTGTTTAAAATCCGAGAGCTGCAGGAGGCCACCGGCGGCTTCACCGCGTTTATCCCCTGGACCTAT
>JAUXZG010000225.1 GCA_030694005.1 Desulfobaccales bacterium
CAGGGAGTTGAACTCCCTGCCCTCCCCCCACACCCCCCTCCCAACCCGCTTAAGTTATCTGGGGAGGGCGGGGCCACTGGCCCCGCCCTCCCCAGAAAAATAAAACTTAAGGGATTGGGGGAGGGGGGGCATGGGGGAGGGGGTAAGGACCTGCGGCCCTTACCCCCTCCCCCAATAACCCTTCACGGAGGTTTTATGATCCAGGCGATTGTTTCCGGCGCGGCGGGGCGGATGGGCGGTCGCATCATTCACATGATGGAGGGGGTTGAGGGTATCGTCCTGGCCGGGGCGGTGGAGCGTCCTGACCATCCCGCGGTGGGCAAAGATGTGGGCGAAGTGGTGGGTTTACCGGTGAAAGGTATTAAGGTATCCGGGTCCCTGAATGAGGTATTGCCCAAAGGGCAGGTGTTGATCGAGTTTACGCATCCGGACCCTTCTTTGGCTCATCTAAGAGAGGTGGCCGCGGCGGGCAAGGCCATGGTGCTGGGCACCACCGGTTTTTCGCCGGCCCAGGTGGCGGAAATCCACGCCCTGGCCCCGCGCACCCGACTGGTTTTCGCTCCCAACATGAGTGTGGGGGTGAACCTGATGTTCAAGGTGGTGGCGGACATCGCCCGGGTGCTCAAAGACGGCTATGATGTGGAGATCGTGGAGGCCCACCACCGCTTGAAAAAAGACGCGCCCAGCGGCACCGCCATCAAGCTGGCCCAGGTCATCGCCCACGCCCTGGGCCGGGATTTAGATAAGGTGGGCGTTTACGAACGCAAGGGGATCATCGGGGAGCGCACCCAAGAGGAAATTGGGGTGCAGACGGTGCGCGCCGGAGATATCGTGGGGGAACATACAGTACTCTTCGGAGGTATAGGGGAGCGCCTGGAGATCATCCATCGGGCCCACAGCCGGGACAATTTCGCCCGGGGGGCGGTTAGGGCCGCGCTCTGGGTGGTGCCTCAACCCCCTGGGCTTTATGACATGCAAGATGTGCTGGAGCTGAAATAACATGCGCCTGGTGCGTTTCCGCTGGGGAGAAGAGATTTTTTATGGGGTACTGGCGGGGGAGATGATCAGGCCCCTGGCTAAGCCGCCTTTTGAGGGCCTCAGCCAAATGGAGGAGGAAATTCCCCTGGCCCAGGTGGTGCTTTTGGCCCCCTGTGACCCCAGTAAGATCGTGGCCCTGGGGCTAAACTACCGGGACCACGCCCAAGAGTTTGGGTCGCCTCTGCCTGACGAGCCGTTGCTGTTTATAAAACCGGGCACCGCGGTGATCGGCCCGGACGCGGACATCGTCTATCCCAAGATGTCCCGGCGGGTGGACTTTGAAGCGGAACTGGCGGTGGTCATGGGGCGGGCGGCCCGGCGCGTGACGGAGGCGGCGGCCTGGGACTACATCCTGGGATATACCGCAATTAATGACGTCACCGCCAGGGACCTGCAGAAAAAAGACGGCCAGTTCACCCGCTCCAAAAGCTTTGACACCTTCGCCCCTCTGGGACCCTGGATTGAGACCGAGATCCCAAACCCGGACAATCTCACGGTGGAAGCTTATCTGAACGGGGAGCGGCGGCAGCACTCCAGCACTAGCAACCTGGTTTTTGGGGTGGCTTATCTGGTTTCCTTTATCTCCGGCATCATGACCTTGCTGCCTGGGGACGTCATCGCCACCGGCACGCCTTCGGGGGTCGGCCCCATGCGGCCTGGGGATATCGTGGAAATTCGGGTGGAGGGCATCGGCACCTTGCGTAATCGCGTAGCGGCGGAAGAGGGGGAGTAATGACGCATATTTTCGAGCCGGCAGCACGGTTGGGGCTGATCCCCCCCTATCTTTTCAAGGCCATTGACGAAAAGAAAGAAGAGGTCAAGGCCCGGGGAGTAGACATCATCGACCTGGGGGTGGGAGACCCGGACCTGCCCACACCCCGTTTTATCGTGGAGAAGATGCAGAAAGCGGTTAAGGACCCCAGCACGCACCGCTATCCGTTGTACTCCGGGATGAACCTCTTTAGGGAGGCGGTGGCCCGCTGGTATCTGCGGCGGTTCGGGGTGGTGCTGGACCCGGAAAGCGAGGTGCTCACCCTCATCGGCTCCAAGGAGGGGCTGGCCCACCTGCCCCTGGGGATCAACGACCCGGAGGATATCAATCTCATGACCACCCCGGCCTATCCGGTCTATCAGATGGGCACCCTCTTTGCCGGCGCCTATTGTCATTTTCTCCCCCTGACCAGAGAAAACGACTTTTTACCGGAATTGAAGTCCATCTCTCCCCTGGTGGCCCGGGATGCCAAGGCCTTTTTCTTTAATTATCCCAACAACCCCACCGCTGCGGTGGCCGATAAAAAGTTTTTCTCCCAGGTGGTGGATTTATGCCGAGAATATAACATTGTGGCGGTGCACGACGCGGCCTACACCGAGCTGGCCTACGACGGTTTCCAGCCTCCCAGCTTTCTGGAAGTTAAAGGAGCCAAAGAGGTAGGGGTGGAGTTCCATTCCCTGTCCAAAACCTACAATATGACCGGCTGGCGCTTAGGTATGGCGGTGGGGAACCGTGAAGTGCTGGCAGCCCTGGGGAAAATCAAGAGCAACATTGACTCCGGGGCCTTCAACGCCATCCAGATCGCCGGGATCGCCGCCCTCGATTCGGACCAGAGCTGCGTGCGGGACAATTGCCGCATCTATCAGGAACGCCGCGACCTCCTGGTGGGGGGCCTGCAAAAATTGGGCTACGACGTGAACCCGCCCAAGGCCAGCTTCTATGTGTGGCTGCCGGTGCCTAAAGGCTTCACCTCCATGAGCTTTACCACCCACCTGCTGGAGCAGACGGGCATCGTCACCATCCCCGGCAACGGCCTGGGAACGCCCGGGGAGGGCTACGTGCGCCTGGCCCTCACCGTGCCCAAAGAACGTATAAAAGAAGCCCTGAGGCGCCTGAAGAAGATAGGGTGAGGATTGTGGGGGGAGGGCCAGGGGCCTGAGGCCCCTGCCCTCCCCCCACA
>JAUXZG010000227.1 GCA_030694005.1 Desulfobaccales bacterium
CCAGGGCCGATGTAGAACCGGGAGTTTGTCTGTTATCTCCGGTCCAAAGAAAAAGGTTCACTGTGCCGGTACAGACGCCCTCTTGGAAGAGATATCTATATGATATCCTGGTGGAAATGACAATATAACCCCCTCGAACCCCAGCGCGCCATACCGGCGCCATACCGGCACCAAAGCGGCACAACGGGGGAATCGTGGCGGCTAGAAACGAGGGTAAAGCGGGAAAAAAGCGCAGCCAGGCGAAGCGTCTCGGAATTTATTCCGCTTGGAGTAGGGGTAAACGAAACAAGGGCACCTCTCTTTTACCCCTTAATCGCTCCTAATCCTGCTTCTGGGCCAGTATGCGCCGGGCGACCTGTTCTTCCAGGTCTCTGGTGAGGCTTTTAAGGGCGCGGCTTTCCGGGAGGGGGCCGGAATTGTTCCAGCCTTTGAGCAAGGCCGCCTGCTTCTTACTGCGGAATTCCTCCACACTGGCAGCCAGTTCCTTCCAGAGAAACAACTTCTGGAGGATGTGTCGTTCAGAAGAGGAAAAATCTTTCTCAGTGTCGAAGGATTCGCCTCTTTGGGTGGTATAGAGCATATTCGCCTTTTTTCTGCAAATGCTTAGCAGGATTGGCAGGCGTTAGTGAAAATCCGTGGTGTCCTTCTCCAAGGTGAAGCGCACGGTCTGACGGAGGCCGCAGCACCGGAACTCCGCGTCCCACAACTCGAAATAGCTATCAGCCCTGGGGCTTAAGGGCTGGACCTCCAGCCATTTGCCGCATTCCTGGCATTGGGCCAGGAATCTTCCGTCAGCGATTTTCCCGATGGCCATCTTATACCCTCTCTTGAGGGGAGGGCCGGGGGAACGCGGTCCCCCCGCCCTTAGCCCCCTCCCCCAAGCTAACGCCTAAGCCGGGATGATTATTTCTTCCTGAGGATTGATGGGGTTAAGGATCAGCCCGGTCATCACCTTGGGGTAGAAGTAGGTGGATTTCCGGGGCATGATGAGGCCGGCGGAGGCCACTTCCTGCACCTGCTGGATGCGGGTGGGGTTCAGCAGAAAAGCCAGGGAGGCCTCCCCCCGGCTCAGGGCGGTGAGGGCTTCCCCGATCTTACTGGTGTATTTGCAGGTCTCCTGGTCATCCTGGGCCTTGGCGTCCAGCCCCAGGACCTTTTCAAAGATCAGGTAGTTCAACACCACTACATCCAACTGCGCCAGGGCCGGGTGCATATGCCGGGCCAGGAGATTTTGCCGCACCCCGGGGCGCAAATGCAAACGCCAGGCCTTGCGGCCAGAGCCCAATAATATAAAGGAAGTCCCCTGGCCGGCCACCTCATCCAGGCTCTGCTGCAGGAAGGCGTCGTAAAGATTGCCGGCCGGGCTTAAGGAAGGTAAGGGGGCCACTTCGAAGTAATCGTTTAGCCGCGGCAAAAGCCGGGATTCTTCCAGGTTCTTCAGCCGTCGGCCTCCCAGCAGGCGGTGGGCCATGAGGATGACCAGGTCCGGGTCATAAATATTGGACAGGTACATGAGCACATAATTGAACGTGGCCCGAGGTGAGGCCTGGGGATAGCTTTTCTTAAGCAGCTTCTGATAGGCCAGGGAGGTCTCATAGCGATGGTGGCCGTCGGCGATAAACAGGGGCAAATCCGCCAAAGCCTGGTGCACCGCCTTAAGTACGGGGGCGGCGGTCACCCGGTAGAGCCGTTGGAAGTAGCCGCCCGTATCTTCAAAAGCCATCAGGGGATCTTCGGGCAGACCTTCCCTTAATTTGTCCATGACCGTGCCGCTGGGGTCCGGGAAGATGCTGAAAATGGGAGAAAAATTCGCCTGGGAACTTTTGAGCAACTCCAGGCGGTCGGCCTTGGGCGCGGAAAAGGTCTGCTCATGGGGCCTGATCACCCCGCCGCTCAAGGGTTCCAGCCGGACCACGGCAGCTACTCCGGCCCGGGTGCGCCTTTGGCCCAAATGCTCAAATTCGGTCTCCCAGTAGTAAAAAGCCGGCTCAGGGTCCCGCACCAACACCTGTTCCCGTTGCCACTTACGGAACTGGGCGGCCGCCCGGGTATAACGGTTGTGGAGCAGGTCGTCCCCCGGCCGGGCCTGGGGCAGGATCAAATGGACCATGTTGTGGGGGTCCCGGGCCGCAAAGGCTTCCCGCTCCTCCGGCCGGATCACATCATAGGGGGGGGTGACCACCTCTTCAAGGTGCGGCACCTGAGCGAGATTATAATGGAGCCCCTTAAAAGGGGCGACTAGGGCCACCGGTTTCGTTCCTCCTTGATTCTTGGCTAACGGGTTAAATTTACCACCAATCCGCCCGGCGTCAATAGACTTTTGCCGCCATCTTACCTTTTCTAAAAGGTCAACCCTAGTTAAAATCACAAAAAAATTATTGACCCAGGGAACCTGCCAAGTTATATATTTCTGAATAATCTCGCTTGACAAAGGATTGGGTTATGCGGATGACCCCTTTCCCTTAAAGGGGAGGGGTTAACCAGGTTTCGGGGTAAAAAAATTTGGGGCAGCGCTGCCTTCCTCGTGCTCTCCGAGACGACGCCCGGAGCCCAATACCTTGTGGCCCCTTTGATTCTGCTGCTCCGGGGCCGCGCCGGCAAGCGGGGCCAATGGTTTACCTTGCCGGGGATTCCTCGGTGATGTTCTAAACCTGGTGCGAGGAGGGCACAGATTTGAAAAAACCGGCGATTGGCTTCGGACTGCACATGACCCTGGACGGCTATGGGTGTAGTCCCGAACGATTGGCCAACCTGGACGCCATATATGAGTTTTTGGAGCACTGCCCGGACCTGATTAATATGACCAAGATCATGCCCCCTTACGTGTTTAAATATCACGGCAAGGTGGCGGAAGATTGGGGGGTCTCGGGCTTTGTGCTCATTGCCGAAAGCCACATCAGCATTCACACCTTCCCGGAGCGAGGCTATCTCAGCCTGGACATCTTTTCCTGCAAAGATTTCGATTATAGCCAGGCGGTGGCTTATGTCACCGAGGTCTTCGGCATCGCCCGCCACGAACTCAATCTTTTAGACCGGGGCCTGGAATTCCCCCGGGAAGTCAGGACGGTGGAGCGTCTCTTGCGGCAGGAGCGAGAACAGATCCGGAGCTGAACATGGAAGAGGCCGAGAGTAACCCGCCCGGCTTACTGAAGCGCCTCCGGCAACGCTGGTTCACCCGCAGGACCATCACCCAGCCGGAAGATCTCGAGCGCGAAATCCAGAACATCCTCGATGTAGGCGAAGAGCGAGGCCTCATCAGCCGCCAGGAAGGGGAGCTCATCGAGAGTATCTTTGAGTTCAAAGATACCCTGGTGCGGGAAGTCATGGTCCCCCGCCTGGAAATCGTGGGGGTGGAGCGCCACACGCCGCTGCCCCAGATCATCTCCCTGGTCCGTGAGTGCGGCCATTCCCGCCTGCCGGTCTTTGATGGCGACATCGACCACATCAAAGGCATCCTCCTGGCCAAAGACCTCCTGGTTTTCTGGCAGACCCCGGAGGAAACCTGGGACTTAAGCCAGGTGCTGCGCTCCGCCTACTTCATCCCGGAAAGCAAAAAGATCAGCGACTTGCTCAGGGATCTGGTGGAGCGCAAGGCCCAGATCGCCCTCGTCATCGACGAATACGGCGGAACCGCCGGCCTCATCACCTTAGAAGACATCTTAGAAGAGATCGTGGGGGAAATCTACGACGAATACGACCGCATGGAACCCCGCCTGACCCCCCAGGAGGACCTGTCTGTCCTGGTGGACGCCCGCCTGGATGTGGAAGAACTCATGGACCACTTCAGGCTGCCCCGCCCGGAAGGCAAATTCGAATCCGTGGGGGGCCTCCTTATCCACCTGCTGGGCCGGGTCCCCCAAATCAACGACCAGGTGGTGGTCAATGACCTGGAACTCACCGTGGTGGCCGCGGATGAACGCCGGGCTAAACAGGTCCGGGCGCAGATAATACCTAAAACGTTGGAGGAGTAGGTATTTGGGGGAGGAGGCTAAGGGCCAGTGGGCCCTTACCCCCCAACCCCCACCCCCAATCCTTTAAGTGTAGGCCGGAGAAGGCGGAGCCTTGAGGCCCCGCCTTCTCCGGCCCCTTTCGCGGAAAAGGTACCCATAATGTTCACCAGACTGGTGGCCGCCATTTTCTCCGGCCTGTTGTTGGCCGCGGCGTTTCCCAAGTGGGACCAGGATTATCTTCTGGTCGTGGCCCTAATGCCGCTTTTGTGGGCCATCCGCGGGCAGTCCTTAAGGTCCGCCTTCTGGCTGGGGATCGTCTCCGGCCTGGTGCACTTTGCCGGTCTGCTTTACTGGATCGTCTATGTCACCCATGTTTACGGCAACCTGCCCCTGCTGGTGGGGGTGGGGGTGCTTTTGTGTCTGGCCGGCTATTTGTGTCTCTATCGGGGCCTGTGGGCTTGGGGGGTAAACTGGGGCGCGGCCCGGGGCCTCAACCCCCTGTGGTGGGCCCCCACCCTCTGGGTGGCCCTGGAGTTGGGCCAGACCTATATCTTGTTCGGCGGCTCCCCCTGGGAGCTGCTGGGCAACGGTCTGTATCGCTATCCACTCCTCCTGCAGGTGGCCGACCTCACCGGGGTTTATGGCCTTTCCTTCCTGGTGGTCCTGATTAATGTCGCCATATTTCAGATATTTCGGCCCCCTAAGGGACGGCAGCCCCACTGGTTCCGCCAGGCGGCGGTGGTCTGCGTGATCCTGGCCCTGTGGCTGGGTTATGGCTACTACCGGCTGGAGTTTATCAAAGAGCTGGAGGCCGCCAGCCCCAAGGTCAAAGTGGCGGTGGTCCAGGGCAATATCAAGCAGGGAGAAAAATGGGACCCGAAAATGGTGGAGGCCACCCTGGCGCGTTACGGAGAATTGACCCGCACCGTGGCCGGGGCCCGGCTCATCATCTGGCCGGAGACCGCCGCGCCTTTCTTTTTCTTGCGCACTCCCCAGCTTACCGCCCAGGTCCAGGCCATAGCCCGGGAAAGCGGCGGCTACCTCCTGTTCGGCGCCCCGGCCTGGGAACTCACCTCCCAGGGGGAGCAATATTTTAACCGGGCTTATCTGCTCTCCCCCCAGGGGGGGGTGGTGGGCACCTATGACAAGGCCCACCTGGTACCCTACGGGGAATATGTGCCGCTCAAAAAGTTTTTCCCCTTTATCGGCAAGATGGTGGCCATGGTGGGCGACTTCGCCGAGGGGCCGGTGGGCGCGGTGGTGTCCCTGCCGGAAGGCGCGGTGGGGCCCCTCATCTGCTTTGAGTCCATCTTTCCCTATTTGAGCCGGGCCCAGGTGCAAAACGGCGCCCGCCTGTTAGTGAACCTGACTAACGATGCCTGGTACGGCACCACCAGCGCGCCCTACCAGTCCCTGGCCATCGCCGTGGTGCGGGCGGTGGAGAGCCGGGTCTGCCTGGCCCGGGCCGCCAACACCGGCATCAGCGCTTTTATTAATGCGCAGGGGCGCATCCTGTGGCAGTCCGGGCTCTTTGTGCCGGCGGCCCAGGCCCTGGAACTTCCCTGGCTCGAAGGCGGCAGCCTCTACACCCAATACGGCGATGTCTTTGCCTGGGCCTGCGTCCTCACCGCCGGCCTGGCTCTGATCTTCAGCCGCCGCCGGCGGGGGAGGGGATAAGTTTGTGGGGGGAGGGCCAGGGAGGCCAGCTTTCAGCTAATAAAAGACATTCAAGCGTTTACTGATGTAAAAAAGCTGACTGCTAAAAGCTGACCGCTGATGGCTAACCTGCCCTTAGCCCCCTCCCCCACTAACCTGAATAATTATGTCTTCTCCAGATTTCAAATGCGGCTACATCGCCCTCATCGGCGTGCCCAATGTGGGCAAGTCCACCCTTTTGAACCGCCTGATGGGGGAGAAGCTGTCCATCACCTCCCCCAAGCCCCAGACCACCCGGCACCGCCTTTTGGGCATCTTCAACCTGCCGGAGGCCCAGCTTCTGTTTTTGGACACCCCAGGGATTTTGGAGCCCAAGGGGGCCTTAAATAAAACCCTGGTGCAGGCGGCGCTCACGGCCCTGAGCGAGGCGGATGTGGTGGTCTGGCTGGTGGAGCCCAGGCCCCCGGACCCCCATGATCGGATATTACTGCCGCATCTGCGCAAACTGCCCCGACCCTTGATTGTGGCCGTCAATAAGATCGACCTGGTTCCCAAACCCCAACTTCTGCCGCTTATGGCCGCCTTTCACGAGCTTTTTCCCCAGGCCCCCATTATTCCCATCAGCGCCCTTTTAGGGGACGGCACCCAGGAGTTGCTGGCTGAGGTCGTCAAACTCTTGCCGCCGGCCCCACCTCTTTATCCCGAGGACCAATGGACGGACTCCTCGGAGCGCTTCCTGGTGGCGGAACTGATCAGGGAGCGCCTGTTCCACCATACCGGCGAAGAGATTCCTTACGCGGTGGCCGTGCAGATAGAAGAGTTCGACGAAAGCCGGCGGCCCCAGTTGATCCGCATCCGGGCGGTGATTTATGTGGAACGGCAGTCCCAGAAGGGCATCGTCATCGGCAAACAGGGGCGCCTGCTCAAAATCATCGGCGCCGAGGCCCGAGCCGAAATCGAGTCCCTGCTGGGGTCCCAGGTCTTCCTGGAACTCTGGGTTAAGGTGTGGAAAAACTGGCGCCGGGACCCCAAAGCCATCCGTATGTTTGGGTACCAGAGATAGGAGATTTGGGGGAGGGGGCCAGGGGCAGGTTAGCCATCAGCGGTCAGCTTTCAGCAGTCAGCTTTTTTACATCAGTAAACGCTTGAATGTCTTTTATTAGCTGATAGCTCATAGCTGAAAGCTTGCCTCCCTGGCCCTCCGCCCACAATCCATATCCTTTCCAACCGTACCGATTGACAATTTCCCTAAAAGTGCCCACAATATAAATGAGTGAGGCGCACTTTAATGAAACGCCGCCTGTTTCTGGTCGGTGCCGCAGTTAGCGTTACCCTCCTGTTCTTCCCCCGCTACAGTTTCGCCTCCTGGTTCCAGTGGGGCACCGAAGGCTCCTATGTCCACCAGATGGCCCACTTGCTGTTTTTGGGGGCCATGCTCTTTTTCATCTATGAGATGCGCCGGGAAGGGTTGCAGAGGTCTCCAGGCTTTCGCTACCTGACCTGGGCCTGCTGGCTGTTGGCTCTGTGGAATCTGGACGCGGTGGTGGGCCATGCGACGGAGTGGTCGCTCACCAACCCGGTGATTCTGGGGCACGGTCTGTCCCGGCGGCTGCTCATGGAGGACTTTCAAACCTGGGTTTATTACGTCACCAAATTTGATCACTTCGCCCTGCTGATCCCAGCCTTCTACCTTTTCTACCGGGGCCTCAAGGTCTTTGCCCGGGAACCGGGGGCGAGACCGTGATGCTCAGCCTGCCCATCTGGCCCATCTGGTTGGTGGAAGCTTTGGGCTCAGGCTCGGTCATCCTGTTTTCTTTCCTCTCCTTAAGAATAACCCGGCGGTTGATGCAGCGGGATCCGGAAAACGCCTTGTGGCTTTTTTTGGACTGGCTGACGATAGCCTTTGTGATATTCTCCTGTTCCCACGCAGTTTCCCATTTCCTGCAAGATCTCATCAACTATTACGAGGAAACCCAAACCTTATGGCGGCTCCGGAGAATCTTCGGCGGCTTCGACAGCGTCCTCTATGTGGCCATTGCGACCATCACCTTGTTTTTCCACCGTATCCAGCGCCTGTACCGCCGGATGGAGGCCGATCACCACCAGTTGGAAGAAACCTCCCAGGAGATTCTGGCCCTCAACCGGGAGATGGAGGCCCTGGTGATGGAGCGCACCATGTCGGAGATGGCCTTGGGGATGGCCCACGGCTTGCGCAATCCGCTGCATGTCATCGGCGGTTTTTCCCACCGGCTCTTAAGGAAAACCGACCCGGCCGACCCCAGCCGGGCCTGGGTGGCGGCCATCGCCGATGAGGCCCGGCGCATCGAACACATGGTAGAGCGCTTTGAGAACCTGGCCCAGAGAAAGGTGTCCTTTTTCGGCCAGGAAGATTTAAATGTCATCGTCCAGGACACCATTGAACTCTTGCGGCCGGAGCTGAAGGCCAAAAATATCTTTCTAATAACCGAACTGCATCCCCAGCCCCTGGTGGGACGCCTGAATACCCACCTGCTGAAGGTGGCTCTGGCCCATATCATCCGCAATGCCATCGAAGCTACCCAGCCTCATGGGAAGATTCTGGTCCGCACCGGGGTGGAAAAAGATTATGCTCTTTTGACGGTCCAGGACACGGGCCGGGGGATGCCCCAGGAGGTGGTGGACAAGGTCTTTGTGCCCTTCTACACCACCAAAATCGGGGGCACCGGCTTAGGGATGGTCTTTGTGCGCCAGATCGTGGATGAACACCGGGGGGGCATCAACCTGGTGAGCGAACTGGGCCGGGGGACCACCGTGACCATCAAACTGCCCCACCGTTTTGGCGAAAGCCCCGGGGTCTCGGAAGAGGCGTCTTCCCCCGCTGGCCCGGGGCCGGAGGCGGGGCCGGAATAACTGGAGATGGGAAAGTTAAGTTGCAGGAAGGGGCGGGGACCCTTTGGTAAGTGGTTTCCCTCTAAGAGGTTCTAATAACGATTGGCTATCAAAAGATATTAAGTGATGGTGGGGCAGGCCTCTGTGCCTGCCTTTTTGCGCGAGGCCCGATGGCGGGCACGGAGGCCCGCCCCACCGGCAAATCAGTACCCCTGGAAGCCCCTTAGTATAAACCCCCAGGATAAAAGTTCCAGAGCCTCTATTTCTTCCGGGCCTCGGCCCGGGAGACCAGCCAGAAGATCACCCCCAGGATGAGGATGCCGGCCAGGTAAAGCATCTCCGTCTGGAGGGGCTCGTGGGCCAAAGACGCCACCAGGACCTTCCGGATAAAGGCCACCAGGGCCACCCCCACGAACAGGGAATACTGGAACGCTCCCCCCTGAAGCCGGTCCACTTCCGCGTCCAGCAGTTCGATCATCAGCCACAAGATTAGCAAGGAACCCAGGGCCGACACCAAGCCTTTTTCCGGACTGCCCCTAAAGATCAGGCTGATGTCGTGGGCCAGGACGGCCACCACCCCCAAGGACAGGGCAATGAGGCCCACCACCAGCAGGATATTGAGGCCGAAGGTGAAGCGCCGGGCAAAGCGGATCAAGGCGTTGTCCAGCTTGTAAGACAGAAACACCCGGCGCATCTCTTCTTCGTGATAGGTGCGGGCGATGACATCCAGGTTAAGGTCCAGGATTTTTTCCACCGCCCGCAGCGCCTGCGGTTTAAGATTGGGCTCCAGTTCTGAGTCAATGATGGTAAGTAGTCGCAGGCGGATGAAGTTCATGCCGGCATAGACATAGTGGGCCGACAGGCCGATGCGCACGTGGGCGTGGCCGATGCGCTTAAGCTGCTGGTAATAGCGCTCGTCAAAAGCCCCCTCAAACAGACCCAGCAGCCAGGCGCGGTACAGCTTGGGCAGCCTTTCTGGCGGCGACTCCTCCAGGAACCTGGCCGCATCCGGAATCTGCTGGAAATAATAATAGAAGTCCCCCACTATCTGGTCCGCGTGGGGTTCCACCAGGGGCTTTAACCCCTTTAAGGTCTCCACCTCCAGTTCGCTGAACTGGTAATGGTCCTTGATTTCCTGAAAGGTGCGCATGTTTCCAGCTCCTTGGGAAAGTCTAAGGGTTTGTTCTTTTGGGAAAAGGGATCGGGGGGCTCAAATGCCCGGGTTTCCCCCCTTTTCATCCCTATCACAGGTCCGGGGAGATGTAAATTGTAATGATTCTAGCTGGAAATGCCCTTTTTTCCTTAAGGTTCACTCTCCGTTACCAGCCATAATTATTATTAAACCCTTTGAGGAACCCTATTCTGGGATATTTGGGGGTATCAAGAAGATCGCGGCAAATCTCTGTAACTCTATATCTTGCCAAGTTAGCAGAAGCAGGTATCTGATCATATCGGCTCCTATGAGGGCGTTTGGGTGAGTCTTCCCAATCAATTTGCTATACAATCAAGTACCTTAGAAAAAATTACGATTTTCTCCTTTTCAGCTATATAAAAGCTGATATTTCGTGCAATAATTTAAAAAGAATTTTAGGCGGTATTCGGTCAGCCCCTTGGGGGCGATGTTTACGATTATTCTCCTTGGAGGTGGGTTATGAAGGCTATTCGATCAATGATCATCTTGATTGTGGCGCTCTTTTTTGTGATCGGTCCGGTATACGCAGCCGATCTAAGCAAACCCAAAGGGACCGTAGATGCCATCCGCGCTCCGGATCCGCCCCAGGTATCGACGACGACTAAGCCGAGCCCTGTAGGCCAGCCTGTCAGTGATTATAAGCCAACCGGGCCGAGTGTAAAACCTAAAGAACCGCCGGTGCCGAAGAGTTACAATCCTCAGAATGACCCCGATGTTAAAAGAGGCTACGAGCAACATCAGAAACAACATGGGAGGTAGGAGGGTTAACCTAACCTGCAATCTCGGAAAGAGGAAAGCAAAGGGTTAATCCGTGATTGGGCACCGGGACGTAACCCAGGAGATTATTTAATTTCAGTAAGTATTGAAGCCGTGAAACCGAGAGGCTAACAGGCGCTAAAACCTGGACAGGGCCTAGCCGCGCGACGATAGAAGCGCGGCTAGGCCTTGTCGTTTAAGCGCCAAGTTAAACGCCGACCATATAACTGCTCTATCTTCACACCAGGCCAGCTCGAGGGGATCGGGTAGCTCAATTTCCCCATCACAGGTCCGGGGAGAGGTAAATTGTAATGATTCTAGCTGGGAATGCCCCTTTTTTCCATTAAGTTTCACTCTCAGCCACCAGCCATAATTATTATTAAACTCTTTGAGGCCCCTTATTCTGGGATATTTGGGGGTATTAAGAAGATAGCGACAAATCTCTGCAACTCCATATATTGGCAAGATAACCGTATTGTGGTTCGCATCGAGGATAGGTCACGAATCTGCACGAGAGATGAGGATTGAAAATGGAGTCTACCTTCTCAGATGAAGATTTGATAAACTAGATATTATTGACGTGGCCAACCCTTGAGATTTTTCTAAGAGTCCACCTGAGCAGTTGCAATTCTTGGAGCAAAATGTAGATAAATTAAATACAAGGAACTTGATCCATGGCTGATTCTACCCTGGTTGCTGCGACCTCACTCCATTGTGCCCCCGTGGCTGCCACGGTCGCTGCCTGGCAATTTGTCCTGGCATGTCAAAACCTTTCGCATCCCGCAGTCAGGAAGGAGGAGGTATGATACGCCTATTTCCTATATTCTTGGGGTTTCTGCTCTTGGTGGGCAATGGCTCCACGGCCCTGGCGGCGAGCCAGAAGGCCACGGCACTGCGGCAAGCCAACGGGCTGGTCGCCTTCACGCCAACCGAGAAGTTTCTATCCGGAAATTTCGTGGCCGAGGAGATGAACCCCTCGGTCATTTTCGGGGCGGTGAAGGCCTTTGCCGCCTCCCGCAAATGCCCCACGGCCTGGTTCATCGAGGAGGGCGAAAAACATCGCCTGGCCGGGATAGGCAGCTCGGACAAGCCCGAGGAGTATACCATCTACCTGGAGGAGGACTGCCCGGACCAGGTGGTCTACTATGTCTTCATCGACCAGAGCGGCTTGACCCCCCAGCAATGGATCGAGTGGCGGGAGAAATTCCACAAGAGCAAGGCGGAACCGCAGTATGGCTCGACCAAATCCAAACTGGACCAGGCCTGCACGGAGGGTTGCGGGGTCGGTGCCGAATTGCGATTCCTCCAGAAGGATGGGGAACTCATGGGTAAATCTCCGGAAGAATACCTGCGGGTTGATCTCAAATATGCCCCCATCTACGATCTGAACCGGCAGAAGAAGATCTCCAAATAGGCTGGCCGCTTGGGAAGGTTTATGGCCCGGGGTAAGACAAAGGTGGGCACCACGCAGAGGCTGGTAGGTTACGGCATTCTAGCCCTGCTGGGCTTGATCGCGGTCTGGCTTCTGGTCCAGCAGTCCCGCTTCAACCCCGCGGTGATCGTGGCCATGCGCGCCCCTCAGCTCCAGGGCCGGCCTCAGGTCGTTTCCGGCCGGGCCCTGACCGCCACCGCCGCTTTAATCCCCGAGGTCTCGGGATTCACCTTCCTGGCCCCCATGGAGAGCTACGGCCCGGAAAACCTCTCCGACAAGATCGATGGCAAGGCCGAGCTCTACCTGCCCGCGGGCTTCAAAGAAATGTCCTGCCGCAGCTTCGGCCTGGGCGCCTCAGGGGGGGCCCACGTGGAGGTGTTTCTCTACGATATGGGTTTACCTCAAAATGCCTATGCCGTGTTCAGCGGGCAACGCCGTCCGGGTTCCCCCGGCATCTCCCTGACCGCCAATGCCTATGCCACTGCCAATGCCCTGTTCTTCACCAAGGGGCGGTTTTATGTGGAGATCGTGGCTGACCGGGCCTCGGAGGCGCTGCAAAGTTTCCTGGAGGCTTATGCCGCCGCGCTCCTGGCCAACCTGCCCTCCGAGGGCGAAACGAAGGACGGGGCCGCGCTCTTCCCCAAGGAAGGCCTGGCGCTGGACAGCGTTCGCCTGAGCGCCACCGATGCCTTTGGCCTGGAAGGTTTGAATAACATGCTCACCGGCGAATACAGCCTGAAGGGCGGGAAAGCCACTGCATTTGTAACGCAGCGCGACACCCCGGAGCAGGCCCAGGCGGAGGCGCGGCGTTACCTCGATTTTTTGGCCGCCAACGGTTACCAGAAAATTGAGACTCCGGGCTTGCCGGGGGACATCCCCGTGCTCGGCCTGGATAACTCCTTCGAAATGGTCTTTGTCCAGGGCCGGACTCTGGCCGGGGTGCATGACGCCTCCTCCCTTGAAGCCGCTCTGGAACTGGCCGCCAAATTGGAGACCGCGCTTAGGGGAAGCCGTGAACCAGCCCACAGATGAAAAACGGATACACACCGGGGAGTTGAACCGCCGGGATTTCCTCAAGCGGGTGGGGTACGCCTCGGCCGTGGCCCTGGCCGCCGGCGGCCTCGGCCTGGCTTTTTATGACTGGAAAGGCCCCGCCGCTTCCGAGGGACAGAAGGCGTTGACCGGTTTGGGGGATTACACCCCCCGGGCCCTAGCCTCGGGAGGGGCGAAAATGGCCATCATCCGGGGCACGGACCGGGCGGCGATGTTCGCGCAGGGGGTCAAGGCCTTGGGCGGGATGGAGTCCTTCATCCAGAAAGGCGACCGGGTGCTCCTCAAGGTCAATGCCGCGTTCGCCACCCCGGCCTCCTTAGGGGCCACCACCCACCCGGAGGTGCTCGCCGCCGTTGCCGGCCTGTGTTTCAAAGCCGGGGCGGCCCAGGTGCTGGTTACGGACAACCCCATCAACAATCCGGACAGTTGCTTCGAGATCACCGGGCTGGCCGGCGCGGCCCGGGCCACCGGGGCCAGGGTCATCGCGCCCCGGGCCGCCCTTTTTTCTCCCGTCAGTCTGCCCGGAGGTAAGCTCATCCAGAATTGGCCGGTCATGGCCGGGGTCTTCCAGGGAGTGACCAAGGTCATTGTGGTGTCCCCGGTCAAGGACCACCAGCGCGCCGGGGCCTCCATGACCCTCAAGAATTTCTATGGCTTCCTGGGCGGGCGGCGTAACGTCTTCCACCAGGACATCAACGGCATCATCACCGAGCTGGCGCTCCTTCTCAAGCCCACCCTGTGCGTCCTGGACGGCACGGTGAGCATGATGACCAACGGCCCCACCGGCGGGTCCCTGTCCGATCTGAAGGACACCGGCACCATGGTGGTCTCCACCGACCCCGTGGCCGCCGACGCCGTGGGCGTAGAACTTTTGGGACGATCCCTGGCCGACGTGCCCTATATCCTCATGGCCCAGGCAGCCGGGGCGGGCCAAGCCGACTACCGCCTGCTCAACCCGGTGCTCCTCGACACCAGGGCTTAAGTTACGGAAAACCCCGCATGCGCATCGTTACCGTCCGCCGCCTCAGCCAAATCTTCTTTCTGGCGGTTTTCCTGTGGTTCTGCATCACGGCCACCCTGGGTACGGCCTGGTGGCAGTTGCGGGGCTGGCCCATCAACTGGATACTGAACCTGGACCCCCTCACCGCCCTGGCCACGGCCCTGGCCACCGGCACGCTCTATGCGCCCCTAACCTGGGCCCTGGTCGCCACCTTCCTGACCCTTTTCGTGGGTCGATTCTTCTGCGGCTTTGCCTGCCCCCTGGGCACGATAAACCAGTTCACCGGCTGGCTGGGGCGCCTGGGTCAGGGCCCTGCCGGCAGAGTGGAGGCCAACCGCCACCGCCGACCTCAGGCCTGGAAATACTATCTCCTGGTCTTCCTGCTGGCCTTAACCTTCATGGGGTCGGTGCAGACCGGGATTTTTGACCCGCTGCCCCTGCTGCACCGCAGTGTGAACCTGGCCCTGTTCCCCTTAGCCGATAACTGCCTAGGCGTGCTCAGTGACGAGCCGCGCTTTTACGCGTCGGTCTGGGTGATCGGGGTAGTACTCCTTGGAGTGGTGGGGTTGAACCTGGCCTGGCCCCGGTTCTTTTGCCGCTTCGCCTGCCCTCTGGGGGCGCTTTTCGGCCTGTTGAGCCGCTTCACCCCCTGGCGGATCGGCAAGACCGCGGACACCTGCGGCGATTGCCTTATCTGTGAGCAATACTGCGAAGGGGCCTGCCGTCCGTCGGGAAAATTCATCGGCAGCGAGTGCGTCTTGTGCTTCAACTGCCTGGACCGCTGCCCGGTCAGCCGGGTCACCTTTGCCGGTAAGGCCTCGGCGGCCGGTGAGGTCTGGGTGCCTGATCTATCCAGA
This sequence comes from Desulfobaccales bacterium, assembly GCA_030694005.1. Taxonomy (GTDB): domain Bacteria; phylum Desulfobacterota; class Desulfobaccia; order Desulfobaccales; family 0-14-0-80-60-11; genus JAUXZG01. The sequence continues at coordinate 14,765 of JAUXZG010000227.1, forward strand.
CGCGGCTTTATCATGGCCGGGGCCGGGGTGCTCCTGGCCTCCATGTGGGGCGTCGGCGGCCTGGCCGGGGCCAACCGTGACCCCAGCCTCATCCGTCCACCAGGAGCCCTGGACGAGGAGCGCTTCCTGGCCCGCTGCATCCGTTGCGGCCAATGCATGCGCATCTGCCCCGGCAACATCATCCAGCCCGCCCTGTTCGAGGCCGGGGTGCAGGGCCTGTGGACCCCGACCGTCAACTACCGCATCGGCCGCAGCGGCTGCCAGCCCAACTGCATCGCTTGCGGCCAGGTCTGCCCCACCGCGGCTATCCGCCCCTTAAGCCTCGAGGAAAAGCAAGGCCTGGGCGAGTTCGCCGCTCAGGGGCCCATCCGCCTGGGCACGGCCTTCGTGGACCGGGGCCGCTGTCTGCCCTGGGCCATGGACCGGCCCTGTCTGGTCTGTCATGAATTGTGCCCCGTGAGCCCCAAGGCCATCTTCACCCGCACCGTGTTTGAGACCATCCGGGACGGTCAGGCCGTGCCGGCCAGGGTTCAGGGACCAGGGGTGGAGTTGGAAGCCCCCATCTCTACCGAGGCGAACCTGGCCAACGGCGACTATTACCTCCGTTCTACCGGCCAACCCGAGGCCGCGCTCCGGCGCATCGCCGGCTTGGCCGGAACGAGGCTGACCCTGGAGCGCCCCCTGGCCGGGGAGAGCCTCCCGGCAATGGGGGCGCGGGTGGATATCGTGGTGCGATTGGCGCGTCCTTTCGTGGACGCCGCCAAGTGTATCGGCTGCGGCATGTGCGAGCATGAATGCCCGGTATCGGGCCGGCGCGCCATCCGGGTTTACAGTGAGAACGAATCCCGTTCACGCCTGGGGCGCATGCTCATTTAAGGTGTGACCAGGTAACATTAGGAGGTGACTACCATGAACCGGAAGAATAAAGGTACAGGCGTTACGCGCCGGGATTTCGTAAAGACCGTCGGACTCGCCAGCCTTGCCGTGGCGGGGGCCGGCGTGGCTGGGGCCATCGCCGCCCAGGAACCGCCGGCCGGCGCTCTCAAGGCTCAGACCGTGCCCAAACGCAAGCTGGGAAAGACCGGGGTGGATGTGTCCATCCTTTCCCTGGGCACCATGTTCGACACCATCAACAATCAACTACTCCTCAAGCAGGCCCTGAAATGGGGCGTCACCTACTGGGACACGGCCGAGAGTTACGGCAACAACTTGAGCGAGGAGGGGATTGGCCGCTTCTTCTCCCGCAACCCCGAGGCCCGCAAGGAGATCTTCCTGGTCACCAAGCTCCAAGCCAAGGGGAGCAACCTCACCGAACGGTTGGATAAGTGTCTGAAAAGGCTGCAAACGGAATATGTGGATCTTTTCTTCATCCACAGCCTCACCGCCATCGACGAAATGACCCCCGCCATCAAGGATTGGGCCGCGGAGATGAAGAAGGCCGGCAAGTTCAAGTTCTTCGGCTTCAGCACCCATACCAACATGGAGGACTGTCTGCTGGGCGCGGCCAAGCTGGACTGGATCGACGCGGTGATGATGACCTACAATTTCCAGGTCATGCACACCCCCAAGATGCAAGAAGCCGTTGACGCCTGCGCCAAGTCCGGGGTCGGCTTGGTGGCCATGAAGAGCCAGGCCGGCAGGCCGGGGCCGGTGAAGACCCCCAGCGAGGCCAAGCTGAAAATGGCCGAGCGCTTCCTGGAACGGGGCTTCACGGACAAGCAGGCCAAGCTCAAGATCGTGTGGGAGAACCCCCAAATCGCCAGCCTCTGCTCCCAGATGCCCAACTTGACCATCCTCTCGGCCAACGTGGCCGCGGCCCGGGACCTAACCAAACTGGCCCGGGAGGAGTTCGAATCCTTGCGCCAGTATGCCCTGGAGACCAGGGCTGACTACTGCGCCGGCTGCGGCAAAATATGTCAGGAGGCCGTGGGCGGGACCGTGCCCGTAAACGAGGTTATGCGCTGCCTCATGTACTACCGGGAATATGGCGAACCGGAGATCGCCAGGCAGACCTTCGCCGGGCTGCCCGCGGAGATGCGGCAGCGGTTGGCCGAGGTGGACTACTCCCAGGCTGAACAGGCCTGCCCGCATGGGTTGGCCATCGCCGCACTCATGCGCCTGGCCGTGGAGATGTTGGCCTAGAGCTGTCAAAAGACAGGTTTGGTTTTATCGTCAGTAGAAATCTCTCGGAGGCCGCTCATCAGTCCAGGCGGCCTCTGAGGCGGGGACTGCGCGGCCCGACACCGGCGATTTCCACGGCAGGGGCCATAACGAGATGCTGCTGCGTGAAAATTTTTGCTATCGTGTTTTCCACGAGAAGGGTTGCCCTCGATAAGAGGGCCGTTTTCAGATTTAACCTCGAGAAAAGGGGTTCCGGGCACCGATTTGGGACAGAGGCAGGTAGGTTGCCGCATAATCTCGGATTAATTAATTATGGATAACCAAACACTAGAAGCAATCTCAAAATTAATTCTGTATGGTTATAAAAACCTTGGCTTGTGGGATGAGGAGGCGGCTAAAGCTGTTGGAAGATGACATTCCCAGAGTGTGGAAAGTGACAGCTAAAGCCGCTTCCCCACCACAGGCTCATATATCTTGATTCATGCCTCTTGGCGCTCTCTATTCCTGGTGTTCGCATGACCTCAAAGTGCCCAAAACCGAGGATGAGAGTCCTACCACTCCGTATTCGTTCAGTCCAGACTTATTCCCATTAAAAGGAGAGGTGTCGTTCACTGCTATAAAGCGAAACTTTTCAGAAAACGAAAAATTATACCTTGCTGAGTAATATCTGCCGTAAGGTGGGTTTTATCAGGCCCGGCCATTTGGGGGCGCCAATTAATCCTTTTCCCACACCCTCCCAGGTTTTCCTGAGTTTACCGGTTTAGGAGCCAGGCCACCCAGGTGAAGCTTTTTTCCGGGGGCAGTTCCGGGGCCCATTCGTCTCTGGTGAGTCGGCGGCTAAGGGACCAGCCCCGGGCCTGATACAAGGGCCACAACTCCGGCTCCTGGGTGTCTTTGAAGCCGGAGAGGATCAGTGCCCCGTCCGGGGCGGCCAGTCTGGAGAACTCTGTAACCTTAGCCATCTGGACCGCCCAGGGCAAATTCGCCAGGATCAACTCAAAGGCGCCTTTAAGGCATTCCGTAGAGCCCTGGACCACCTGCACCGCTTCGGCCAGGCCGTTTTGGCGGGCGTTATCTAAGGAAGTGCGGGCGGCTGGCCGCAATAGGTCGGCCCCCAGGCAAAATGGCGCCCCCAAGGCCGCCCCGGCCAGCATCAAGACCCCGGAGCCGCACCCCATATCCAGAAGTCGCGCCTGCGGTCCAGGAGCCCCGGTTTCTTTAAGCAGGTCCAGGCAAAGGCGGCTGGTGGGATGGCCCGCCGGAAAGACCGATGAGGTTTTTAAGATTAGGACCCGCTCCCCCGGCCGCCCCAAGTAAGGATACCAGGGGGAACGCATCACCAGAGAGGGACTCAACCGATAAAACATGGGGGTGGACTTTTAAAAGGCGAGAAGGAGAAAAGCCTCGCCTGGCCCAGGATGACCGAGTGATTCTGGCGGTCAATTTTTCTGAGCACCGGGGGATACCGGTGTTCCCGGGGTAATTTTGGAGAGGCCAGGGGGCCCAACCCCATGCCTCCCCTCACCTTTTCCCATAACCTGCTCTGTCACTCTGCCACTTTCCTAAACCACATGTCAAGGCGAAGCGTGGGAGGAAAATTCCCTTTCCGGCCCTCGCCTCTTATATTGACCCCACCTGGCTTTTTAGATATGAATAGGGGCAGGGATTTGGTCTTAAAAGACAAATCCGCCAATTTTCCCGAGACTTATTGGTTAAAAGACTGACTTCGGGGATTCTATGGGAAAGATTCCCTTAACCCGCACCGGCTATGAAAAGCTGCTGCGGGAATTGGAGTTCTTAAGCAAAGTGGAACGCCCCCAGGTGATCCGGGAACTCCTGGAGGCCGCTAGGGAAGGCCGGGTGGAGGAGAATCCGGATTTTAAGTCCGCCCTGGCTGAACGCCAGAAGTTAGACCGGCGCATCAAGCAGTTGCAGCAGATTCTGGCCAACGCCGAGGTGCTGGTGGGCAGTAACCTGCCCCCCAACAAGGTGCGGTTCAACTGTCGGGTGCGGATCGTCAACCTTCACACCGGCCAAGAGCAGCAATTCACCATGGTAGGGTCGTTGGAGGCCGACGCCGGCCGGGGGCATCTCTCCATGTCTTCCCCTTTAGGCCGGGCCCTGTTGGGCCGCGCCGCCGGGGACCGCATCCGGGTTAAAACCCCGGCCGGTTTCCGACTGTACCAGATCCTGGAAATTCATATGGAAGAGGTATGAGCGCTCTCCACCACCCTCAGCCGCACGCCCAGCGCTTTCAGAGCAGCCGCCGCCGCCTAGTCCTGGCCTTCTGGACGCAGCTAATCTTTTTTGGCGTGGAGCTGGTGGGGGCCCTCCTGACCAACAGCCTGGCGCTTTTGGCTGACGCCGGCCACATGTTGAGCGATGTCGCGGCCCTGGGGTTAAGCCTTTTGGCGCTGTTTTGGACCGCCAAGCCTCCCACCCTTAAGAAGACTTACGGTTATCACCGCCTGGAAATCCTGGTGGCCCTGATCAACGGCTTAGCCCTGTGGGCTATGGCGGGTTATATTTTTTATGAGGCCTACGGCCGGTTTTTCCGCCCCCCCCAGGTGAGCAGCCTGCCCATGCTGATCATTGCCAGCCTGGGGTTAGTGGTAAATATCTTCGGGGTTCTCATCCTTTACCCCGCCCGTCAGTACAGTATTAATCTGCGCTCCGCCTTTCTGCATCTGCTGGCCGACTCTTTAGGTTCCGTGGCCGCCATGGCCGCGGCGGTGGCCATCCTGTGGAAAGGCTGGTACTGGTTCGACCCTCTGGCCGGTGCGGTCATCGGGGTGATGATCATCCTGGGCAGTTGGCGTCTGGTCTGGGAGGCGGCGGACATTTTGCTCGAGGCCACCCCCAAGCATATCAGCCTGGACGAAGTGCAGGCGGCCCTTAACGCTCATCCCGGGGTTAAGCAGATCCATGACCTCCACGTGTGGACCATCTCTTCCGGTCTCCACGCCGTGAGCGTCCATGTGGTGGTGGGCGACGGCCACGATCGGGACTGCCTTACCTGGGAGCTGGAAGAACTTCTAAAGCAGCGTTTCGGGTTGGAGCACAGCACCATTCAGACGGAAGGCCCGGGTTTTCATAACCCTAAAGTTTGTGCCGTGAACCACCTGGCGGAAGCCGCCGGCCGCAGAGGCGGGGTGGTGTGAAAAGGTTATTTGAGGGGAGGGCCGGGGGAGCACAGCTCCCCCGTCCTCCCCTCAAATTGCCAGTTTCAGCAGCCTGTTCAACCTTAAGGAGGACCCATGTCGCCAAACCGATGGGAACTGAAGCCGGAAAGCCTGCGGGCCGTTTGTGACCCGGAGCAATTGGGATTTGAAACTACCCTGGATATAACCCCGTTAAAAGAAAAAGTGGTGGGCCAGGAACGGGCCAAACATGCCCTGGAGTTCGGCCTGGTAGTCAAGGATCCGGAATATAATATCTATGTGGCCGGGCCGCCCCTGTCCGGCAAGACCGAAATGATCAAGGACTATGTGGCGGAACTGGCGGCCTCCGAACCTACTCCCCCGGACCAGATCTATGTTTTCAATTTCAAAGATTCGGAAAAGCCCCAGGCCTTAAGTTTACCCACCGGCCAGGGCCGGGTCCTTAAGGCCGACATGGAGGAGCTCATCTCCACCTTGCGGGTCCAGATTCCCGAGGTGTTCGAAAGCGAAGACTACTCCAGCCGCCGAGAAACCCTGGTGCATCGTTTCACCCAAGAGCGCAACACCATCCTCCAGGAACTGGACGCCAAGGCCGGCAAAGGGGGCTTCATCCTGAATATTTCCCAGACCGGCCTGATGATCTTTCCCGGCAAGGAGGGCAAGCCTTTGAGCGAGGAGGAGCTCAAGGCCTTAAGCGACGAGGAACGGGAAGCCCTGCGCCAGAAGTCCACCGCCTTGCATACCGTGATGAACGAGGCCATCCGCAAGATCCGCAAGATGGAAAAGGAGTTCCAGGATGTGGAGAAAAAGCTGGACCAGGATGTGGCCCTCTATGTGGTGGGACACCACATGGAGGACCTGCTGGAAAAGTATAAGGACTTGCCCCAGGTGTTGGAATACCTGAAAGAGGTGCAGGCCGATATCCTGAAAAATATCGACGATTTGAAGCGCCGGCCCGGCACCCCGACCGGCCCCTTGCCCTTTCCGATGCCGGAGCCCAGCTTCACCCAATACCAGGTGAATGTCTTTGTGGACCACTCGGAAACCAAAGGGGCCCCGGTGGTGATGGAGAACAATCCCACCTATCCCAACCTGTTCGGCGCGGTGGAACGCCGGGTGCAGTTCGGCGCCCTTTTGACCGACTTCACCTTGATCCGGGCGGGGGCCTTGCACCGGGCCAACGGCGGCTACCTCATTCTGGAAATCCTGGACCTGCTCAGGTGGTATTTTTCCTACGAGGCCCTGAAGCGCTGTCTCAAAGACCGCAGGATCAAAATCGAGGATCTGGCGGAACAGTTTGGTTTGATCTCCACCCGCACCCTGCAACCCCAGCCTATCCCTTTAAACATCAAGGTCATCCTCATCGGCGACCCCCATATCTACCAGCTCCTTTACATCTATGACGAGGATTTCACCAGGCTTTTCAAGATCAAAGCCCAGTTCGACTGGCGGATGCCCAAAACCGACGACCACTTACAAAAATTTTGCTCCCTGGTGGCCTCCTATTGTCGGGAGGAGAAACTCCTGCCGGTCCATAAAACCGGCATGGCCCGCCTGGTGGAATACGCCGGAGAGCTGGCCGGACACCAGAAAAAACTCACCCTCCAACTGAAGCAAGTCCTGGACATCTTAAAAGAAGCCAATTACTGGGCCGGGACCAACACCCACCAGGTGATCTTCGGCTCCGATGTGGAAAAGGCCATTAACGAGAAGACCTACCGCGCCGACCTGCCGGAAGAGAAGATGCAGGAATTCATCGACGAAGGCATGCTGTTCATCGAGACTAGCGGGAAGGTGGTGGGCCAGGTGAACGGCCTGTCATTCTATGCTTTGGGAGATCACGCCTTTGGCCGCCCCAGCCGCATAACCGCCACGGTCGCTCTGGGAAAAGAGGGGGTGGTGGCCATTGATAGGGAGTCCCAGCTTTCCGGCAACATTCATACCAAAGGGGTGATGATCCTGGCCGGTTACTTGAAGAGCCGCTTTGCCCAGAATAAGCCCCTGACCCTGTCGGCCAGCCTCTGCTTTGAACAGAGCTACGGCATGGTGGAAGGGGACAGCGCCTCGGGCGCGGAACTGATGGCGCTGCTCTCGGCCCTGGCCGAGGTCCCGGCGGCCCAGAATATCGCCATGACCGGCTCCGTCAGCCAGCGGGGGGAGGTTCAACCCATCGGCGGGGTCAATGAAAAGATCGAGGGGTTTTATAAGGTGTGTAAGGTCCGGGATCTGGACGGCACTCAGGGGGTGATTATCCCTAAGGCCAATGTCCATGACCTGATGCTGAAAAAGGAAGTGGTGGACGCAGTCAAAGACGGCAAGTTTCATATCTGGGCCGTGGGCCAGGTGGACGAGGCCCTGGAACTCTTGACCGGCCTGCCCGCCGGGCAGCGCTTGGCCGACGGCACCTTCGAACCCGATACCGTCAACTACAAAGTGGACCAAACCCTGCGCCGCCTGATGGAAACCGCCCGGGAACTGATGAAGGAGAAGGAGGAGAAAGGGGACAAGTAATTTGAGGGGTTGGGGGAGGGGCCTCAGGCCCCTGGCCCCCTCCCCCACAGCCCTGCTGCAAAGGAGATTTATCTGAGAAGGAAAGCTCTCTGGCTGGTCATGGTAATGTTTCTGTTGGCCGCGGCTGCTCCGGTCTGGGCGGCCGGCGCCGGGGCCGGGATGTCCCCGGATGAGGCCTTGAAAATGCTCAAGGAGGGCAACGACCGTTATCTGAACGGCAAGGCCCAGCATCCCAATCAGAGTAGGGAGCGCCGGGCCCTGACCGCGGGCCAGGGTCAGCATCCCTTTGCCTCGGCGCTGTCCTGCGCCGACTCCCGGGCGCCGGTGGAGTTGCTTTTTGACCGGGGCATCGGGGACCTCTTTGTGGTGCGGGTGGCGGGCAATGTGGCCGCCACCGATGAGATCGGCTCTCTGGAATATGCCGTGGACCACCTGGGGACCCCCCTGGTGGTGGTGCTGGGCCACAGTCAATGCGGGGCGGTGACCGCAGTGGTGCAGAATGAAAAAGTTCCCGCCAATGTGGCTGCCATGGTAAAACCCATCGCGCCGGCGGTGGCCCAGGCCAGGGCCGACAATCCGGGCGCCAGCGGGGAGGCCCTGGTCAACGCCGCCATCAAGGCCAATATCTGGCAGGCCATAGAAGACCTATTCCAGAGGAGTCAGATCATCAAAGGCCAGGTCAAGGCCGGCAAGGTGAAAGTGCTGGGCGCCATGTATGAACTGGACACCGGCCAGGTGCAGTGGCTGGGGCCGCACCCGGCCCAGGACAAATTGGTGGGCGCGGCCGGCAAGGCTGCGGGCCCTAAAGGCAAGAAGGGCGAGGGTAAGAAAGCCCCTCCTAAAGAAGAATAATTTGCCGCCTAGGGTGGGACGGGCCCACCGCACCTGACTAAAAAAATCTCCGCCCTTTCAGGTGGAGCCGATTATGGGGGGGCTATGAAGCTCTGGCTGGCTATGGTGATTTTGGCGGGTCTGATGATCATGCCGCCCCCGGGCAGGGGGGATGCCGGAGGGGGCCCCCTCACCCTTTATGAAAAAGATCGGGGCGGCACTTTTACCCTGAAGCTGGGCGAGAAACTTTTCCTGTATTTACGCAACCCCCAGTCCGGGGGCTACAACCTCAAGGACGTCATTTTTGATAAGGCCGTCCTGAAACTGGCGTCCCACAAAAAGTTGCCGCCAAAACCCAGCCCCACGCCTTTAATGGGGGATTTCGGCCAGTTCTTTTATGAGTGGGAAGCAGTGGGGGTGGGCGTGACCGACATCGTCATCACCATCCAGCGCCCCTGGGAGAAAAAGCCCCCGGAGAAATACTGGCGGGTGACGGTGAAAGTGACCAACTAATCAGGGTCCCTCCAGCAAGCCAAGAATTTTCCCCAGTTGCCGGGGCCGGGCCTGCCGTGCCCCTTGCCGAAACGGGCCCCGTTAGCGCAGGCTAAAGCCTGCGGCTACCATAACTGGGGAATGGAAAAAAAGTAGGGTGGGTATGGCCCACCCTACAAAATTTCTGTCCTCCTGCCCCAACAGCTGCGGCCTCTAACTAAGCGCCGCGCTCCTTGGATTCAATATACGCATAGGCCGAATGGTTGTGGATGGACTCGAAGTTTTCCGATTCTATGGCATACCAGGAGAAGTTGTCGTTTTGGCTTAAGCGGTGGGCGATCTCCCGCACCACGTCCTCCACGAACATGGGGTTGGAGTAGGCCTTTTCCGTGACGAACTTTTCGTCCTGGCGTTTCAGCAGGGCGTAGACCTCGCAGGAAGCCGACTCCTCCACCAGGCGGATCAGGTCTTCGATCCAGAAAAATCTTTTATAGCGCACCTGCACCCGCACCTCGCCCCGCTGGTTGTGGGCCCCCACCTGGCTGATCTCCTTGGAGCAGGGACACAAGGTGGTGATGGGCACGGTGATGCCCACCACCAGGTCACGGTGGCCCTTTTCATCCAGAGACCCCTTAAAATTGCAGATGTATTCCATCAGGCCCCGGGCCCTGGTCACCGGCGCCTCTTTTTCGATAAAGTAGGGGAAGCTCATTTCGATATGGGCCGATTGGGCGTTCAGGCGGCGCCTGGTTTCTTCCAGGATGGCGCCGATTTTTTTAAGGCTGATGTCCCGGCGGTATTCACTCAAGATCTCGATGAAGCGGCTCATGTGGGTGCCCTTGTGGCGATGGGGCAGGTTGACATACATATTGATGCGGGCCACGGTGTGTTGGGTGCCCTTGAATTTGTCCAGCACCACAATGGGATAGGAGATGTTTTTTACCCCTACCTTATCGATGTCGATGGTGCGGGGGCTGACATGGTTCTGGACGTCGGCGATTTCCGCCGGGGGGAGGGTTGCTATGGGAAATTTTCGGGCTGGCATGGCTTATGGTCCTAAGGGGTTAATTATCCGGGTTTATTACCCCCGCAAAATAATAACATATGCGGGTTGGGGGAGGGGGCTTGGG
>JAUXZG010000229.1 GCA_030694005.1 Desulfobaccales bacterium
TAGGCCATGAGCTGGCCGTCCCGGGCCAGGTTTTCCAGGGGGGCTTCCTCCAGCACCGTGGCATCGCCGTGGAGGTAATCAAAGACTCCGGGTTCAAACACCATGAAGCCGCCGTTGATCCAACCCTCCCCGGTTTGGGGCTTCTCCTTGAACTCCACCACCTGATCGTCCCGGCAAATAATGCCGCCGAAGCGGGCCGGGGGGCGCACCGCGGTGACCGTGGCCAGACGGCCATGTTGACGGTGAAAGGTCACCAGGGCCTTGAGGTCGACATCGGCCACCCCATCCCCATAGGTCAGCATAAAGGTGCCTTCGGGCCGCAGCACTCGCTCCAAACGGTGCAGGCGGCCGCCGGTCAGGCTGTCCCGGCCGGTATCGATCATCTGGACCACCCAGTCCTCAGCCGTGGTATTGGCGCAAGTGATCTGGCCGGAGGACAGGTCCACGGTGACATCACTGGTGAGGGGCTGGTAGTTAATGAAATAATCCTTGATGATTTCACCCTTAAACCCCAAAGCCAGAAGGAAATTTTTAAAGCCGTGGTGGGCATAGATCTTCAAAATATGCCAGAGGATGGGCCTGGGGCCGATCTCCACCATGGGTTTGGGTTTGACCAGGGTCTCCTCGCTTAGCCTGGTGCCCAGGCCGCCGCACAAGATGACGGTCTTCATGCTCCCGCTTCCTTTTGTCGATCTGCCGTAAACGCCGCAATCCGGTCGCAGATCCGGTTCACCTCAGAGTCGGTCAACTCCGGGTGCAGAGGCAGGCTAAGCAGTTCCGAATATAGTTGCTCCGTTAGCGGCAACCTCACCTGCCCGCCGCCATAAAATTTCAGTAAATGGTTGGGCCGGTAGTGCACCCCGGTCTCAATGCCCTCCTGGGCCAGGAAGTCCCGCAGGGCATCGCGCCGGCCCTCCAAGACCCGCAGCGGCTGGATATGGGGGACCACCTGGTCCAGATCGGTGTCAAACAGGCCCACGAAGGGTAGTTCCGCCAACCGCCGGCGGTAGAGACGGGCCAGGGCCACGCGCCGGGGCGCGAATTCCTTCGGAAAGCGCGTAAGCTGCACCCGGCCGATGGCCGCCAGCACATTGCTCAGATGATAGCGGTATCCTTGGTGAGTAACCTCAAATTCCCAGCTCCTTTGCCCGGCGTAACGCTTTTGTGTATCTCTTTCCACCCCCAAGAGCCGGGCGTCCCGCAGCCGGCGGGCCAGGGCGGCGTCCGCGGTGACCACCGCGCCCCCTTCGCCACTGGTAATATTTTTGATGCCATCGAAGCTGAAACAGGCCACATCGCCAAATGATCCAATAAGGCGGCCTTGATAACGGCAGCCGAAGGCATGCGCGGCGTCTTCAATGACCCTGAGGCCATGGCTGCGGGCAAAGTCGTAGACCGCGTCCAGGTCGCCGGGGTTGCCGGCGAAATGCACCGGCATGACGGCCCGGGTGCGGGGGGTCAGGCGCCGGTGGGCATCCTCCAGGTCCAGGGTCAAGGTTTCCGGCAGCACTTCACAGGGCACCGGCATGGCTCTGGCCCCGCTGATGGCCTGAAACGAGGCTACATAAGTCAAGGACTGCACCAGGACCTCCTCGCCGGGCTGGGTGACGGCTTCCACGGCCAGGTGCAGGGCCGCGGTGCCGGAGTTGACGCAAATGACCCGCTCCGGGGGGACCCCCAGGAAGGCCGCCAGTTCCGCCTCGAAGGCCTGTACTTCCGCCCCCATACCCAGATAGCCGTCTTCCAAAAGGACGCGGGCCACCGCTTGGGCCTCGGCGGCACCCACCACCGACTTGCCAAGGCGAATTTTATTCTCTTTAGAAGGCTGGCTGCTCATCTTTTGCGGCCAATAAGTTTTAACAGCTTGTCTTAAAGATTTATTGATTCTGATTGAACTAAACGGGTAAAGAAAGTTCTTTTTACATAGCTTATTAATTCCGACCGTCTTTCCTTTTTTAGACTACTAAGAAACCATTTTACAAATTGCCCCGGATCATCTACTAGCATTCGGTACTTAAAATAGATTTGCCCTTTTAGAAGTATTTTACGAAGATCATTTTCACTCCAATCTGGTGTCTTGATCAAAAAACTTCTGATATAGAGATCGTCCAAGGTGAATTCCCGTGAAAAATACCCATTCTTCTTACAAGTTTCATAAAGTTGAGACCCAGGATAAGGTGTGGCCACGGAAACATGCGGAGCATAGCAACCGCAATCGGCAGCAAAACGGAACGACTTCCACATATCCTCAATTTTCTCGCCTGGCATCCCCACCACCAAAAACATTTTGTAATTAAGGTTTATCTTTCTACAATGCTCGATTAATTGTTTTACTCTGGATAAATTGAGCGGTTTTTTTATTATATTGTCAAGTACGTATTGAGACCCGCTTTCCACGGGGAAACATAACTTTATACATCCGGACCTCTTCATTAGATCAATCAGGTCTTCATCAATTGACCATACTCCTACGCCATTCGGGGTATCCCAGATAAAATTAAAGCCTTCCTCTATCATAGAAGAAAATAATTTTTTGGCCCGTTTTGGGTTAGCTGTCACATTATCATCCTCAAACATTATTTCCTCAATACCATATTGTTCTTCTAACAACCTCATTTCTTTTAGAACATTATCTACAGATCTCATTCTGTATTTATTGCCCCAAACCATTCTTGCGGTACAAAAAGTACATTTTGCCGGGCACCCCCTGGAAGTTACAATGGGGGCATATCTGTCTCGGTGGCGTTCACCATGAGAAAACTTGATTCCGAAATATCTGTCAAGTTCCATAAGGTGATATGCCGGGAATGAGATTGAATCGAGATCAGTTATCCACTTTCTTTTTTCATTTATATTTAATTTGCCATTTGCTTTCCAACCCAATCCATCTATTGTTTCTATATTAGTCTCTTTGATTAACGCCAAAATCAGCTCTTTAAACGAATCTTCTCCTTCACCCACGAGAACGAAATCACAGCATGGATCTGCCAGAACTTCTTCCGGACAGACAGTGGCATGAGCGCCACCAGCCACGGTGATACACTCGGGGTTAATTTTTTTAATAAGCGCAAATATGTGGTGATACATTTTATATTGCCTGCTGAACTGGCAATTGATTCCCACTAGATCAGGATTAAAATCGCCCAGGTAATCCTCGATTTCTCTATCAGTAAGACCGATGCGGATTATTTCATCGTTCACTTCTTCTTCTTGATCCCATCCACGGACCAGGGCGTCGAAGATTCTCACTTCTATACCCATACTTTCAATTACGGAAGCCAAGTATCCCAAACCAACCGGGGGTAGAGGATTAATCTCCCTGGGCTTTTTTACCGAAAACGCAGGGGTTACCATCAGCAAGATCTTGTTTATTTTCATCAGATAATCCCTTTGACAATCCCCACTGCGGTTGCTCCAGACTTATCCAAACCCCCAAGACTTACCATCGACCAAACATGGGTCCTCCTAGAGATTATAACGAGGCCCTTGGTAAAGCAAGCAGCCAGTCTGTCAATTTCTCAGCAAGGCTTGCCATCGAGGCAGCCCCTTCTCAAGGCAAAAATAATCATTCCGCACCGCGGCGGTCTTAGGGTAAGCTAGCCCTTGGAGCAGATCGGCCACGGTGGCCACATGTACCACTTCAGAATGGCCCCACAAAGGGCTGAAGTTGAAACTATTCTCCACCAGGTGCACCAAAACCGGCAGGCCCATTAGGGCAGCTTCCACCGAGGCCGAAGTGGAGTTGGCGGTATAGACCACCGTGGCCTGGGCCCAGAGGTCGCTAAGTGACTCCTGGACAACGGACACCTTAAGATCAGGGGCCACCTCCTTGAGGATGCCGTTCACCGGACAATCAGGGTGAGGCTTGACCAGAACCCGGTCATAACCGGCCAACCCTCCTTTTTGGGCCACCTGGGCCAAAAGACGCAGTTGCGCTGAAGTTTCACTCGCCAGATACCCCGTCACCACTAACAAAGTCCGGTGGTCCGCCTCAGGGGCCCGGGAGGCGGGAGACTCCTTTACCCCCCGGTCTAGATATGGGCCCCAAAACTGATAGCGCACGGCTTCCACGGTCACCCGCCTATCCTGGGGATAACCCACCTCATCTAACAGATTTAAAGGTCCGGCCCCGTTCACCGCCAATAAATCCGGCAACGGGGGAGGGTAGGTGGCCAGGCGGTATGAACGCGGATCCTCAAAAAACCGCAGGTCCAGAAATGCTAGGCCGGCGTGCTGAAATCCTATGAGTTTTCCCTGG
>JAUXZG010000233.1 GCA_030694005.1 Desulfobaccales bacterium
CAAAAAAAAGGCCCCCGAAGGGGCCAGGAGCTCCTGAGGGGGCGGCAGCTAGTGTTTTTATCTCTCGCCCTTGCCCGCTAAAGGTTCTGACGACATATACTGCTTGACCATGTCGATATTCATCTTGATCAAGGGTTCCAAATCCTGGTTGCCAACGCCCTTTTCCACCGGTTTGAAAGCCGAGCAAATGCCGCCGACGGTGCACACCCGGTTGATCTGCACCATGTAGCCTTTGGCCTTGGGCAGGGCCTGGTTCAGGTAAGTGTCGGCTTTGTCAAATTTCTTTTGTTTGACCATGATGGCCGCCATGTTATTGAGGGCCAGGGGGTTGCCGGGGTCTTTCTGCAGGACCTGGTCCAGCATTTTCTGGGCCTGGGGAACTTTCCCCTTTTCCAGCAGGTCAAAACTCTTGAGCAGCATGGCGGTGACGTCCATTTCCTTCTCGGCCTTCTTAGCCTTGGCCGCGAACGCCAGTCCACAGGTGCAGAAGACCAAGGCTATGACAATTGCGGTGATTTTAAAAGAAATCCGTCTCATATCTCCCTCCGTCAAGTTGATAATGGCAAATTATTATTTGCCGCCCTGGCCCTTAAAATAAGAGATTCCCCACCGCTTGTCAATGATTTTGGGGGGACTTCCAAGAGATTTCCCTCAATAATATATTTTTGTTTACTCAGTTCTCAGTAATTATCCCTAAAACACTTTTTAACCTAAAGGGGGTTGGGAAAGGGGGTGTGGGGGAGGATTGTCAGTGGGCCAGTGGCACAGGCTTCCAGCCTGTGGAAGCCCCTGGCCCCCTCACCCAGACACTTACTCTTTCAGGCGGGGATCAATGGCCTCCCGCACCCCTTCCCCCAGGAGGTTGTAACTCATCACGGTCATTAGGATGGCCAGCCCTGGGAAAAGGGAGAGCCACCAGGCGATCTCGATATTGTCTTTGCCGGCGGTGAGGATGTTGCCCCAACTGGGGGTAGGGGGTTGCACGCCCAGGCCCAGGAAGCTCAAGGCGCTCTCGGTAAGGATGGCCCCGGCCACTCCCAAAGTGGCGGAAACCATTACCGGGGCGAGGGCATTGGGTAACATGTGCCGCCAGATGAGGCGGGCATCCGAAGCGCCCAGGGCCCGGGCCGCCATGACGAACTCCCTCTCCCTTAGGGAAAGAAACTCGGCGCGCACCAGCCGGGCCACCCCCATCCAGGAGGTGAGACCGATGACCACCATGATGTTCCAGATGCTGGGCTCTAGTATGGCGATAACCGCCAGGATGAGGAAGAAGGCGGGAAAACAGAGCATCAGGTCCACCAGACGCATCAATAACTGATCCACCCAGCCGCCGTAATAGCCCGCCAGAGCCCCCACCAGCAGGCCGATCAAGGTGGCCAACCCCACCGCCACGAAGCCCACCTTCAAGGACACCTGGGAACCGTAAATGATGCGGGAAAGCACATCCCGCCCCAGGGGGTCGGTGCCCAACAGATGCTCCCCACTGGGGGCCATGAGCACCGCCTTGAGATCAATAAAATTGGGGTCATAAGGCGCCAGCCAACCAGCCGCCAGGGACACTACAAACATCCCGGCCACCAGGGCCAGCCCGGTCATGGCCAGGCGGTTGCGCCGGAAACGCGCCCAAAATTCGCGTCTTTTCATATAATATCCTTTGGGGGGGGCAGGGGCCACA
>JAUXZG010000239.1 GCA_030694005.1 Desulfobaccales bacterium
AGAAGGCGGAGCCTTTGGCTCCGCCTTCTCCGGCCCACTTAAGCGGGTTGGGAGGGGGGTGTGGGGGGAGGGCAGGGACTTCAATTCCCTGGCCCTCCCCCCACAAACTCTTCAAGGCCGGGGTGGCCCGGTCGGCCCGGAGTTGTCGGTCTCAGGCGGGTGGTCGTGGAATCCTGCCGCCTCCGCCCAATCCTCGCAGATCCAGAACCTTCCCACCCCCTGATGCAGGTGTTCACAGAAACCCTTATGTTTGTAAGACCAATAGCGGCAAGTGTGGCAGACTTTCAGCGGACGTTCCCCCCTTTTTTTAGGCATGCGTAATGTTAAATTTCTTCCTCTTTAAGGTCAAGCCGGAAATGGTCGAAGCCCTGGCCGGAGATGTCCACTTCCCCTTTTGCCGTGCAAAGCACCACCCGCTCTCCGGCAATAATTTCCCCCAGGTGTAGCGGCAGGGGCAGCCCCGCCTGGGAAAAGGTCTGGGGCAGGGCCCCGGCCATTTGGGGAGTGGAAGTAAAGAGAAGCTGGTAATCTTCTCCGCCTTTCAAGGCCAGATCCAGGGGGTCCTGGCCCAGGTAAGGAGCCACCGCCTTTACCCGGGGAGAAATGGGCACTTCGGCCTCCCGGAGGCGGGCCCCCACCCCGCCGGCCCGGCAGAGGTGGAAGAGGTCGGTGGCCACCCCGTCGGAGGTGTCGATCATGGCCGTGGCCAGACTATTTCCGGCCAGCAGCCGCCCAACCTCAAGTTGGGGCCGGGGGGCAAGATGGGCCTGGCACAAGGCCGCCTTTAATTCCGGGTCAATCTCCAAGCCCCGCTTCAGGACCTCCAATCCCGCAGCCGCTTCCCCCAAGGGAGCGGTGACATAAATCAGGTCCCCCACCCGGGCCCCGGCGCGCCGCAGCATCCGGCCGGCAGGCGCCACCCCCAAAAGGGAGACGGTTACCATTATTCCCGCCAAAGAGGCCACCGTGTCTCCGCCGATAACGGCCACCCCGTACTGACGCGCCGCCTGGGCCAGCCCATCGGCGAGCTCCAAAGCGCCGTCCCGGTCCCGGGCCTTAGGCCACCCGAGGGACAGCAAAGCATAACGCGGCTCCCCACCCATGGCCGCAATGTCGCTTAAGTTCACCGCTAAAGACTTCCAACCCAACTGGGTCAAAGACATGTAGGCCAGGTCGAAGTGGACCCCCTCCAGCAAGGTGTCCACGGTCCAGAGGAGATAATCATCGCCGTCCAAGGCGACCGCGGCACAGTCATCTCCGATCCCCAAAACCACCCCGGCCGGAGGCGGCCCGAACCGCTGGCTCAAGGCCTCGATGAGCGCCGTCTCTCCGATAAATAATGGGTCCTTGCTTTTCATAAGTAGCGGTTTGTGGGGGAGGGGGTAAGGGGCCTGAGGCCCCTTACCCCCTCCCCCCAATTCACTCACTCCCGACTCCTCAACTTGGTAAGCAGTCTGAGGATTTCGATATAGAGCCAGATGAGGGTCACCATCAGGCCGAAGGCCGCGTACCACTCCATGTATTTGGGCGCGCCCGCGGCTGCCCCTTGCTCAATGAAGTCAAAGTCCAGGACCAGGTTCAGGGCGGCGATGATGACCACGAACAGGCTGAAGCCAATGCCTACTATACCGCTTTGGTGGATTAAGGGGATTTGCACCCCAAAGAAACCGAGGATAATGGTGGCCAGGTAAACCAGGACAATGCCGCCGGTGGCCGCCACCACTCCCATTTTGAAGTTCTCGGTGGCCCGAATCAACCGGGATTTGTAAGCCAACAGGAGGGCAAAGCAGGTGCCGAAGGTCAGGCCCACCGCCTGGATAACGATCCCCTGAAATTGGGCTTCCGCCAGGGCGGACAAGCCGCCGATGACCAGCCCTTCCAAAAGGGCATAGATGGGCGCGGTCACCCCGGCCCAGGTCTTTTTGAATATGGTGACCAGGGCCACAATAAAGCCGGCAATGGCCCCTAAAGTCAGCCAGGGGACCACGGCATTGGGGTTCATAGTCTGGTAAAACAGATTCCAGACCCAGGTCGCGGTTATCAAGACACATAACAGGAGCACCGCCGCTTTGTTCACGGTCCCCTGGATAGACATGGTGTCCGCTGCGGCAACCCTGCCAAAACCGGTAAAGGTTCTGGAACTCAGCGCGGGATTAGCCGTTTCCATTTTTCTTCCTCCCTGGGTGTTGGTGGCCTGTTCCCCTTTGTCATAAGTTTACCATCTAACCGAACCCCTGAGAAACAAAAAGGGGGCAGCCTACCCCGCTGCCCCCCAATATCTCCCAGTGCTGTGATTAAATCATGAAACCCTGGTCGGGACGGGAGGATTTGAACCTCCGACCCCCAGAACCCCATGCGGGTCAGGGGGTTTTTCATAAGTGGCGCTCCAAACTTAGTAAGTTGTAATCACTATCAAAAGAGGTGTCAGGATAATGGAAATCCTGGGGTGAATTTGATGGTTTGAAATAATTAATGGACACCAAATGGACCCTAAATTTGGCCCCGGTGATCGTCTGACGCCGGGGCATTTTTTATAAGCAACATTTTCGGTAAGTGATTCATATCGCAAAATTTTAGAAGATGCGGATAATGGCAAGATATCTTGAATTTTTAGTCATCCCCAAAAATGGCGCAGGAAACTTGCCATCCTAAAGGTCTTGGTCCCGAAGACTAGGCCCTTGTCCTGGCGGCGCCACATTCGGTTGGCCGAGAAGACCGGGGCCCATTGGCCTAAAAGCTTACCTTCATTGGACCAACGTCTAATTGTGCCTTCCTTTACTCCCCCCTAAATTTATCCTTACCAAATTATTCTTTCCCGAATTATAATTAGTAGGTCTGACAAGATCAGGCTTGGTTTTCTAAGGGGGCATTTGGACCTCTTTTCGGGGCCGACGCAGACCTAATACCATATTCCTGCTATTTCTCATTGGTCAATTAGTGCGAAGGATTTTTCTGTGAATGTCTTCATGGTTTACGTTAGAGACGAAAACTTTTGTCAATTACTCCCTGAGGAGCTAAATAGATCACGGCCTGACGATGAGCGGATCAAAATGATGGCGTTTCCTCCCCTTGGGATCCAGACTCTCGCTCCGGTCCTGCGCCAGCGTGGACACCGAGTGCGGATGTTTGACACGTGTCACCCGCAGATGAAGGTGGAGCACATCGCTCAGGCTGTAGAAGAAGAACGGCCCGACGTCATTGCGCTCTCCTTCCTCTCTACGACCACATACCCTGCGGTCAAAAACATGGCTAAGCGACTAAAGTTAGACGCACCGAAAATTCCGATCATCGTGGGTGGAGCGTTTGCCACCATGAATTCGGACCGCATCCTGAGGGACTGCCCTGACATAGACTGCGTGGGGGTCGGAGAGGGCGAAGAGCTCCTACCGGACTACTTGAACAACCTCGACGATCCAGCCTCAGTGGCGGGTCTTGTCTGGCGTAACGCTGAGGAGATCGTTCGGAACGCCTCACGTCCAATCATACGGGACCTGGATCAGTTTCCTTACCCCGACCGGACCAGTCTTCCCATTGACTACATCGAGTCATTGCCCCTGGACGTCCCCGCGGTACTCTCCCTGGATAAATTTTGTACCATGCAGACTTCGAGAGGCTGCACCTATTCCTGCATCTATTGCGATATCCCGTCCCTTTCCAAGGGCAAATGGCGCTGCCGTTCCGCGGAGCATGTCTTGGGAGAAATGCAGCAACTGAACGATATGGGCTATCGCTCGATTTACCTTACGGATGACCACTTTCTAATTAACCGTAAGCGCATTAACGGAATTTGCCGCGGCATCATTGAACGCAAACTAGAGTTCCGCTGGGGCTGCGAAGGTCGGGTGGATTCGGTTGCGGTGGATCAACTGCCTATCATGATCAGGGCCAACTGCAACTTCCTGGCGTTTGGGGTGGAGGCGGGTACGCAAAAGGTGCTTGACCGGCTTAAAAAAAATCAGACCCTGGAGCAGGTTGACCACGCGGTCAGTGAAGCGAAGCGGCAGGGGATCGCCAGGGTGCACGGGTTTTTTGTCATTGGCTCTCCCGGCGAGACCGAGGAGGATATTATGGAAAGCTTCCGCTTTGCAGCCCGGCTGAAGCTGGACACCTTTGGCTTCAATCGCTTATGCGCCTACAGGGGCACCCCTTTATGGCAGGAGTACGTTGACCGCAGGATCATTGACGACGAGCGAGATTGGCACAAATGGTTCAAGTGCTCGGACATCGACCCCACCGCCCTGCCGAGTGCGGTGGTGAATCGCCGACGGATGAAAGGCTACGCCTTGCTTTTTGCCCGCCGCATTTTCGGGCGTCCGCTCCACACCTATAATCTCCTGCGTACTTTCGGCCAATATATGAAGACGTCCGATATCATAAAATTGCTCTGCAGTCCTTTTCGACGGCGGACTTTGAACCGGAAGCCCGATCTCCCGGCCAGAATGATTGATTTAGGACTCGAAGAGCCCGACATGGACACCGTCTCCGTCCCGTGAACCGAACTGTCCTGTCGTTGGCAGAAACTGGCTTGGGCGGCAGGCGCTTTAACTCCCACCCATGTTTGTTCAGGAAAATTTTGGCAAATGTATTGGTAGGCCTATTATTTTGATGACTGCTTCAGAAGAGAAAATTATCAAACGCCTGAATTCAAACTATCTGCTATATAGTCACGATTTTCCCCATATAAGAATCTTTCGATATCAATTTCATATCTTGAATCCTAATTGACGTTTTGAACCTGGAGATAATGGCAAGTTATCAGGATATCTAAATACGGTTAAAACGTTCTGCGTCCCTGCAGGGTCGCACCTTGATTTTTAGCTTGATTGGCATACCATGGAATTTGTTAGAAATTGTTGCTATCTAAGGGGTGAACTTAGCCGCCGATACTCGCCATGGAGCAGTGAAGGGGAGGTAGTTGCTCTAACGGGTAGAAAGACCTTCCGGCCTTGAGGTCAACGGCCTGCTGGAAAAGGTGGGACAGGAAGTGATCGGCGGCCCCCTGGCGGAGGGGGCCTTTTAAGTCGATCTGCCGCTCTCTTAAGAGACAGGGTCTTAGTTGGCCTGCAGCCGTCAGGCGCAGGCGGTTGCAGGTGGCGCACTGGTGTCCGCTTATGGGGCTGATGAACCCCAGTTCTCCCTCGAATCCAGGGAGCCGGAAGATCTGCGCCGGCCCGGCCGTAGCCTCTGGGGCCACTGGCTCCGGAGCGCCCAGCACCGACAAAAGCCGGCGCACCTCCGCCATGGGGAGGAAGTAGCGCTGCCACTCCTCAAGGGGGCCGGTGGGCATTAATTCAATGAACCGAACCTGATAGGAATGGTCTCGGGCCAGAAGGGCCAGGTCCAGGAGTTCGTCGTCATTGATGCCTTTTAGCACCACGCAATTGATTTTCACCGGGTGGAAACCCAGGGAGACGGATCGCTTAAGGCCAGTCATCACCTCCAGAAAATTGTCTCTACCGGTGATTTCCCGGTAGCGGTCCCGCCGCAAGGTGTCCAGGCTGACATTGAGGCGGCGCAAGCCGGCATCGTAAAGGGCCGGGGCCAGATCCTGTAGCAGCACTCCATTGGTGGAGAGGCAGATTTCCTTAAGGCCAGGAATCTTGTGCAATTTGTGGAGAAAATCCACCACCCCCCGGCGGATCAAGGGTTCGCCGCCGGTGACCCGCACCTTGCGAAGGCCAATTTCTGCGGCCAATGCGGCCACCCGAAGCAATTCCTCATAACGCAGGATATCCGGAGCCGGCAGTTTGTCCCCTTCTCGCCAATAATTGCAGTAGAAACATCTCAGATTGCAACGGTCGGTAATGGAGAGCCGCAGGTAATTGATTTTCTGGGAAATGGCTTTCTTCATAGCTGGGACACCAATTTATTTACTGCTACCTGGTCTTAACCTTTCCCGAAGGCGCAGCGCGGGTAGCGACACTCCTGGCAATGGAGACACAGACCGCCGTGGCCCAGGCGGGCGAGGTCTCGACGGGTGAGCTGCTCCCCCGCCAGGATACGGGGCAGCACCAGATCAAAGACCGTGGTTTCATGATACAGTCCGCAGGCCGGCAGGCCCAGCACCGGCACGCCGTCAATGGCGGCCATCATGAACATGGCGCCGGGCAGCACCGGCGCCCCATACATAAAATCCACCGCCCCGGCTTGCCTGATGCCCTGCCGGGTGACATCGTCCGGGTCCACGGACATGCCCCCGGTAACGAGCAGCAGATCGACTCCGTCGGCCAGAAATCTTCTGATTAACTTCTCAATGAAATCTGCGTCATCCGGCGCGAAAGCCACCCCCTGGGTTTGGGAGCCGGTCTGGGCAATTTTTTGCCTGAGCACCGGCTCAAACTGGTCGTCAATGAGCTTGGAGAACACCTCGCTGCCGGTGATGACAATGCCTACTTTGGCCTTTCTTAAAGGTTTGACCTGAAAGAGGCTGCCATTTCCCCGGGCAATGCTCACCGCCTGGTCGATGATGCCGGAATGGATCACCAGGGGGATGGCCCTGAGGCCGGCGACAATATCTCCCGCTTTCACCGGGAAATCCGTGTGCCGGGAGGCACACATTACTTCTTCCAGCAGGTTGATTTCCGTCAGGGCCTCGACATTTACTTTCAAAAGCCCATCATGCGCGGCCAGGAGGTTGATCTTGCCTTCCCGGGGTTCATCCCGAAAGATAACCCCTGGGCCGCAAAAGGCCTCCGCCAGGGCCAGGGCCGCCTCGTCTTCATGGAGATAACCTTCTTCAATCTGCAGGATATAGAGATGTCTCTTACCCAGCTTCTGCAGGCGGCAGAGGTCCGCCTCCTGAACCACGTGGCCCTTCTTGAACGCCGCGCCTTTGAAGCCGTCACGCACGATTTCGGTGATATCATGGCTGAGCGCCATGCCCACCGCCTCTTCCACCCGTATCTTTTGCTGGCACATTTCCCAACCTCGACCAAAACTGTGAGCCGTCAGCCGTCAGCTTTTAAACCCAGGCAAATCCGGAGAACCTCGGGGATACCATATCAATCGTTTCTCAACCTTAGATTTAAAGACGGCTGGCAGCCTATCACGGCAGGCCGGCCATTCTTTGCATAATAGCCCCGTCCCTGGCAGGCCAGGCACCGATCCCCCTGGCTGGACGGATAGGCTTCCCCGCAACCGGCGCAGATGGCGGTATCCCCCTTGCTTTTTTTGCCATAAAGGGCCGTAATCCGAACGGGAGCACAGGACAGGATAGCCCGACCGGCGCTGAGGATGCTTTCCAGCAAGACCTCCAGGGGCAGAGATGTTTTGGGGACTAGACGCATGTACCAGTTATAAATGTCGGCAAAGGCCTGGGCCTTTTCCAGATCCAGCCAAACCCTGAACCCCTCCAGGGTCTTTTTGTCATACAGGCTCAGAGCAAATTTGTCCCAATCCAGGACTTTTAACCAGCCATTGCCAAAGGTGCAAGGCGTCAGCAGTTGCACCGCGTCCGGAAGACAATGGCTGGTTTCCACGATGGCATCGGCTTCGATACCGGAGCCGAGGCCTTCCTGGGCCCAATCCACCATGAAGCCCCCCATGACCACTCCCGGGGCCTTCCAGCCGTGGAAGTTTTCCACGGCCAGCAAAAACTCTTCCATAGGTCGACCACAAATGTTCACCTGACTCGGCATCAGGATTCTCCCTGTCGGTGATTTGAGGCAAGGGGAGCAGGTGGGCGGCTTCGGTGTCCTGCTCCCCTTCCTCACCCCTTTCTCACCCCTTTCTCACCCCTTTCTCAGACTTTGATCAGTTTCACCTGGGTCTGGTAGAACACGGCGCTGCCGCCCGTCAGGTCCACGAGGCCGGTGTTCTTGAGCACCGGGTCCACCCGCATGGCCGCGTTGGCGTGCACGCCCGTGGCCCGGCGCGGATCGCCGGGGACGGTCACCCCATCGATGACCACGCCCTCGGCCCCGTAGCCCCAGTGGCCGTGGCCCAGGGAGAAGGCCGTCACCCCCGGCCGGAGGCCCTCCAGGATCCGGACTTTGCCGATCATGGCCTTCTTGTGGCCGTGCCCCAAATCCCAGACGCCTTCTTCATTGGTGGCCGAGACCACCTTCACCCGGTCGCCGTTTGAGAGGCCCAGGCGCCGGGCATCCACCGTGGAGATATCCATGAAATTCTCCGGGTACAGCGCCTCCAGCCAGTAGATCCCGGAGGTGCGGCTCTTGGTCTGGGAGATCACCCGGTGCGTGATGAGGGTCAGATCAAAGCCCTTGGCTTCATCATCCAGCTTGCGGCCCAGGCAGTCCGCGGGGCTGTCCATGAAGTGGGCGTGGCCCACATAGGGTTTGCCGGTCATGGAATTTTTCGTGGTTACCTGCTTGTCGAAATAGATGCCCACCATTTTCCCGTACTTGTTGGCCAACTGGCCGTCCTTGTAGGCCTTCTGGTACTCCTGGAAGCGGCCGCCCCGGTTCATGACGTAAACCACGTGGGGCCACCACTCCGGCCCCACCACCGCCTGCCAGCGCTTGAGATCAAAGACGGTGGGCGGCAGGTGGCGCCGGGCCTTTTCGAAGATCTTGATTTCTTCGGCGCTGGCCGCCGGCACCTTTTCAGAACCATCGGGCTTGTCGCCAAAAGCGATGTTGGCCACCATGCGCAGGTACAGGTCCTCATCCCGCTTGAGGTGGAGGCCGGGGCCAAAGGCGTTCTCGCCAAAGCCGGGCAGCTTCATCTTTTCCGCCATGCCCAGGACCATGGACTCCAGGGACAGGGGCATCTTCTCGCCATAGACCGTGACGGTGTCCGTCAGGGGCGCGGCAGCCGGCTGCCGGAAAGGCGCCACCTTGGGGGTCACCGAGGGGTGCGACCCGGAAAATTCCCAGCGCTCCAGATAGGTAAGGTCCGGGAAGATGTAATCGGCGTACATGGTGGTTTCGCCGATGACGATGTCGGAGGTGAAGAATAGGGGAAGCTTCTTGGGGTCCGAGAGGATCTCGATGAGTTTGTGCCCTGCTGGCAGGGAATAGACCGGCGACCCCATATACAGCATGAGCGCTTTGATGGGATAAGGGTAGGCGTCGCCGATGCTGGGGATCACCTCCTGATAAATGTCGCTGGCAAAAGGATACCAGGGGCGCTTGGCCGGATAGCCTTTGAAGATCGTGCTCTTGTCGTACTTGGTCCCGTGCCGGATGATGGAGACGCCGAAAGGTTTGATCTTGCCGCTCTGCTTGGTGAGGTCAAAGGGCTTGCCTTCCTTGTCGCCGGTGATGTTCCAGGTGGTGGCCTTGGACAGCCCGCCCATCCAGTCGTGGTTGCCGATGAGGGTGTTCAGGGTCATGTAGGTGAGCACGTTGTAGAACCCGGAGGTGTGCTGGGAGACGCCCCGATGGATGTCGGCCACCGCCTTCTTGCCGTGGCTGGTGAACTCCCGGGCCAAATCCACGAGGTCGGCTTCCTCCAGGCCTGCCAGCTGGGCCCACTCGGAGAGCTTGCGGGCGCCGACGGTTTCCCGGAGAATCTGGAGAACGCTCTTCACCTTGATGCCCTTAATTTCGGTGTCCACCAGCAGATCGCCTTCCACCGCGGCAGTTTCACTGTTGGGGTCAAAGGGCAGGAACTTCCCATCCTTGAAGACCACGAAGGGGTCGAATTCCCAGTCGCCGTCGCCTTTTTTCTTGGGCCGCTTTTCCTTGGGCAGGCCCAGGTCCGAGCCCCGCAAGAAGGTCCCCGGGGTGCCGTCCGGATTGATCTTGACCAGCCAGGCGGTCTGGGTCCAGGTGGGCTCCCCGTCCGCCTTGGCCGCGGCCTTGTTGGCATTGGCGAGATAACGGGCGTCATAGCGCTGATTCTCGATGATCCAGTGCATCATGCCCAGGCCCACCGCGGCGACGCCGTTGGGCCTCACCGGCAGCCACTTCCAGGCCCGGGCCGCACCCTTGGAGCAGCGGGGGTCCACCACCGCGATCTTCAGTCGGCCGTCTATCAGGCCGCTGGTAATCTTTTGCCCCCGCAGCGGCGGCCCGTAGTTGGCCTCATAAATGTTGGCGCCCACAAACAGGATGAACTCGCAATTGCCGGTGTCAGCCTGCCAGTAAAATTTACTGCCGTCGGTAAATTTACCCTCCACGAACTGGTCGCTCATGGCCTTGCAGGTGAAGTACAGCGACCCCTGGCAGACGGTAGTGTGGCCGTGGGTGTTCTCCGATCCCAGGGCGGCGCCGGCAAAGCGTTTGAGGAGGTCCCCCCGTCCCGCTTTCAGCCGGCCCCACAAGAGGGTGAACTGGTTGTTCTTGGGGCCCAGATCCGGGTGGTCCGGATCGATGAGGTATTTCAGGTTGGCCGCGTGCTTGGTCTTGAAGGCCGCCAGTTCCATTTTCTTGTCGGCTACCTGGGCTGCGTCCTCCGCCAACTCCTTGGCGATCTTGGGGTCCTTGAGCACGCAGATATCCTTCAAGCCTTCCACGTTCCCTTCGCCGAAGAGGTTGCCGCCGTTGACGATCTCGCTCACGGCCTGATCGAAGGGGATGGTCTGCCACTTGTTCTCGCCCCGCTTGCCGGCCCGCTTTAAGATCTTGACGATACGGTAAGGATCATAGAGGGCCTGGATGCCGGCCTGGCCCTTGGGGCAGATGGAGCCCTCAATGGTAGCCGCTTCGGCGATGGAGGTCTTGTAGGGGATCTGCGGCGTCATGGTCCAGGGGCTGTAGGGGTTGCCGTCGATCTTGGCCAACAACCCGTCCACGAACTTCAGCTTGATGCCGCAGTTGGTATTGCAGTTCTGGCAGACCGAATAAATCTGGTTTTCCGGCAGGTAGTGCACATAGGCGTCCCCTATAGGCAGGTCCAGGGTGGACCAATCAGCCCCACTGGCGGCCAGGGCGAACCGCGCCAGGAAGTGGGACGCAGCCAGAGACCCGCCCAGGAAGGCGGAGCACTTCAGGAAATACCGCCGGTCCATGTGGGCGTCGATAACCTCCCGAAATTCCTCAACAACTTTCAGTTTCTGATTAGACATGCTCTTCTTCTCCTCTCCCGGCTTGGATAACCGGCAGCCAGCGGGTGCCGAGCAAGAAGGCCAGCAACCCCAGGGAAATAACCCAGACGGCTACCAGCCATTCAGTCAGATTGGGGACATACGTGGTTCGCAAACGTTCATGGAAGTATGACATTTGCAGACCTTCCAACTTGTAGACCGCCTGGTCGGGGATGACAAAACTCAGGCGGAAGGCGATAAAGGTGAAAACGATGAGAAAACAGGCCCAGGCCAGCACCCGGGCGTTGTCATGATACCTGATCATGAGGTACAGGGGCACGAGACTGCCGAGGACCAGGTGGACGAACCAGAAGTTCCACCAGTAATGCCCGTAGAGGATCAGATCCAGGGCGGTCACGATATACAGTACGTCCCACTGATAGCTGATAAAGAAATGGAGGAATTCCAAAATGAGCATAACCACGAGAAGAAAGCGGATGGTGCGGGCCAGGAGATGAATGACCGCATCATCCCGCTTGAACATAAACGTCAGAAGCACAATTAGGGCGCCGCCGGAGACCAGGGCGCTGATGATGAACAGGAGGGGGGTAAGGGTGCTGTTCCAGATGGGCCGGTTCAACAAGACCGCGAACACCGCGCCGTTGGAGCCGTAGAAAAACAGGCCCACGGGGATGCTGATAAGGGAGAGGAGGCGCACCCGCCGATGATCCTGTTGCCGATCTTCCTCCGTATAGGCGGTGCGGCCCAGGGCCATAGATTGGTAAACTTTTCGGTTTTTAATCCCGGGGTCCTGGGACCAATGAATGATCTCCTCCCGCAGCAGATAATAGGTCTCCAGGATATAGATGATCAGCATGGCCAGGGTGAAGAGGCCCATCCAGAAGATCATAGACTTGAAGTTCGGGGCGGTAAACATCCGGTATATGCGCAGGGGATGGCCAATGTCCAGGGTGATGATGAGCATCTCAGCGATAATGGTCACCACCACGGTGAAAGCCGACAAGGGACCGATGCCGGAAAAGATCTTGATCCTGAAGACATAGGTCAGAATCGTGACCAGAAAAGCCCCGGCCGTTAATCCCAGGAAAAAGGTGTAGAGGGCCACCCAGAGCCCCCACGGAATGTAAGATCCCAGGGCCAGGGTGGACTTTCCGTACACCAGGAAATTGATGAGGCCCCCGGTACCGATGATCAGGCCCAGGACCGCGACGCCTAAGAGGGTTTTGAAGAATTTCTCGTTCATCTGCGGCTCCCTTTTTCATTAAACATGTTCTGCTTCTCCCGTTCCGGCTTGGACCACCGGCAGCCAGCGGGTGCCCAGCAGGAAGGTCAGCAGTCCCAGGGAAATCACCCAGACGGCTACCAGCCATTCGTTCAGATTGGGGACGTATTCAGGCCTTAAGCGCTGGTGAAAGAAAGTATTCTGCAACCCTTCCAGCTTGTAGACGGCCAGGTCCGGGATCAGGTAGTTCAGGCGCACGGCCAGAAAGGTGATGATAATGAGAAAGCAGGCCAGGGCCACCATCTTGGAATTCTCCGGGTATCTGATGAGGAGAAAGGCCGGGACCAGGCTGCCGATCAAGACGTGGACGATCCAGAAGGCCCACCAGTAGGGTCCGATGATGAAGAGGTCCAGACTGGTCACAATGCCCGTAATCTTGGACTGATAGCCCACGAACATCTGCAGGGCCTCCAGAAAGAGGAAGCTCAGCAGAATGAGGAGCACCACGTGCCCCAAGGGGTGTATCAGTTCATCATTGGGCTGATAGAGATAGGCCAAAAAGGTGATGAGCGCCCCGCCGGAGAGGAGCGCCGCCATGATGAAGATGAGGGGCAGCATGGCGCTGTTCCAGAGGGGCCGGTTGTGCAGGATGGCGAAAATCGCGCCATGCGCCCCAAAGAAAATGACGCCGATGGGCAGGCTGAGATAGGACAGGAAGCGGGTCCGGCGGTGATCCTGCTGTCGATCTTGGGGCGTGTAAGCCGTCTTCCCCAAGGCCAGGAACCGATAGACCTTGTGTCCCACCCGGGATGCGTCATTGCCCCAGGCAATCAGCTGCTCCCGGATTAAAAAGTAGAGCCAGGGAACATAGATGATCCACATGGAAATAATGAAGACCACCAGCCAGAAGAGCATGGAGCCGGGGTTGGGGGTGATGAGGAAGCGATAGACCCGCAAGGGGTGGCCCAGGTCCAGGCTGATGATAAGCAACTCGCACATCAGGGTCACCAGGACGGTGAACGCCGCCAGGGGGCCCAAATTGGCCAGCAGCCTTATCCTGAAGACGTAGGTGAGAATGGTGATGAGAAAGGCGCCGGCCGTCAGTCCCAGAAAAAAAAGGTCAAAGGCCACCCACAATCCCCAGGGGACAAAGGAGCCGTAGTTCATGCCCAGATGCCCATAGGCCAAACGCTGGTACATACCCCAACTGCCCACCACCAGGCCGATGATCGTCAAAATGATCAGGTTCTTTTCCCATTTATTCTTCATCGCGTCTCTCTCGTTACTTCAGGTAATAGACGGAGGGACGCGTACCCAGTTCCTCCTTGAGGACGTATACCCGGGGGGAGCCGATCATCTCGTACACCAGGCTGTGGGGGTCGGTGCGATCCCCAAAAATGGTGGCCCGGCCGATGCACGAGGTGGTGCAGGCCGGCAGCATGCCTACCTTCAGGCGGTGCAGGCAGAAATGGCACTTGCGGGCGTTGCCCACCGGCGAGCCGCCGTTGCGGTCGGGCCACTTCTGGCCATATTCCGCTGCGGGGTGGGCTTCATACCCATTGGCCGCGGCTTTCTGGCCGTAAAGCTTACCAGGCAGTTCCGCCGTCTCAGCGGTGTACCACTCCCCGAAGTCCGAGGTGCGGGCGGCGTAGGGGCAGGCCACCAGGCAGTAGCGGCAGCCGATACATTTGTTGTAGTCCACGATCACCGCCCCCTGCTCGGTTTTCCAGGTGGCAGTCACCGGACAGGCCTTGGTGCAGGGCGGGTTCTGGCAATGCAGACAAGGCCGGGGAACAAAGCGCCGCCCCACAAAGGGATAGTGCCCGGTCTCCTCCTCCAGCACCACGCGATAAACCACCCCCGGGGGCAGTTTGTTCTCCGCCACGCAGCCGATGGTGCAGGCGTGGCAGCCGATACACTTGGCGATGTCGATCACCATGCCCCACTTGATGTCCGTCGGTTTCTTTTTCAGGGCCCGCTTGAGGTCCCGCTGCATGCGGATCAAGGGGTCTTCTTGAGGCAAATCTCTTGCCATGTGCGCCTCCTTTTATCATGCTGATTTCGGGCCGGGGACCTGACCATTGCCTGTCTTGACCTTGCCCAGGGCCCGGGTGAGTTCCAGGGCCACGCCCAGCCCCTGCTTACATTCTTTGCTCATCATTCGGAATGGCATGCCAAATGGGCCCACGGGCCGCGCGGCCTCCAGGTTCACATTGGCCGGCACGTCCGTAAGACGGTCGAGAAAATCGATAACCCGCGGGTCAGCAAATTTCTTGACGATGCCGTGCATGCGCACGAAGCCGTCGCCGATGGCCTCGATATCTTCAGGCGTGTAGACCGCAGCAAGTTTGGCGTATGTATATAAAACGGCCTCGAAAGATTGAATAACCACGGGGTCGGCAAACTTCTTGACGATGCCGTGCATGCGCACGAAGCCATCGCCGATTTCGTCGATATCCTCCTCCGTGTAAGCCGAGGCAAGCTTGGCGTACATGTTGAGGATGGCCTTGTTGATGCGGAAGATGCCCTTTTGCTCCAGGTCGTCCAGCTTGTCGATGAAGTGGGGCACCGCGATTTTCAGCAAGGGCTCTACGTCTTGCCAGAGGTCCACCAGGTTTTCCAAGTGGTCCAAGAGGTACGTGAGGTAGCGCAGGCTGGGGAGAAGTTTTTTCAACAGAGCAAAGAAGTCCTCCACCTGGAAGCCCGATTCCACCTCCACCAGTTCCTCCGTCAGCCTCCGGACGGCGGGGTGCGTCAACAGGGACAGTTCTCGGCCCAGGTCGCTCAGGTTTTCCCAGGCCCGGCCAAAATCGGCCAGTTGCTCCTCCACCCGGGCCACCGCCTCGAGCCGCTCTTCGATCTTGGCCAGCCGTTCCAGGATCAGGTCGTCGCGGTTCATGAGCGCCTCCGCCGGGGAGAGAGCGCCGCCTCGATATCCGGCGACAGGATGCCGCGCACCTTGCCGGCAAACAAAAACTGGCTTTCCAGCGGCAGGTGGCTGCCTTTGAGCATCATATTGTAGTAAACCCACCTAAACAGCATCTTGCCCACGTAGTTGGCAAAGCTCACTCCCAGAAGGTCGAACGGTCCCAAACCCGGGAAGGGGAACTTGCCCGGCAGGGGCTCCACTTTGTAGTTAAAGTCGAGAAGGGACCCCTTCTCGTACCCCGTCACCACCATTCAGGTGGCGTGGCCGTCGTAGTTGGGTAGCGGTTCCTGCCCGTCAATTTCCCGCTTTAGGTTGTCGCACATCACGTCGGCCTCATAGTGGGCCACGGCCCCGGCCTTGGAAGTGGGTACGTTGGTGGCATCGCCGATGACATAGATGGAGTCGTATTTTTTAGCCTTCAGGGTGAAATGGTCGGTTTCCATGTAGCCCATGGGATCTCCCAGGCCGCTGTCGATGAGGCACTGGGCGCCAAAATTGGGCGGGATCGAAACTAACAGATCATAGGGCACTTCCTCGCCCCCATAGGACTTGATGAACTTTTTGCCGGCGTCCACCTGGGCGATCTGGAAGTTGGGGGTGACCTTGATATTCTTTTCCTTACAGATATTCCCCAGGATTCCTGCGGCTACGGGCTTGGTAAAAGCGGCAGGCAGCGGCGTCACCAATTCGATTTCAATGTTGTCTCTGACCCCGTTCATGCCAAAAAACCAGTCGGCCATGAAGGCGAATTCCAGGGGGGCCACGGGGCATTTAAAAGGCAGCTCGGCGATGTTGATCACCACCCGGCCCTTGTCAAAATATTGCAACTTTTCGCGCAGCGCCAAGGCGCCATCCTGGGTGTAGAAGTTGTGGATCTCCCGCCCCCAGCCCTCCATCATACCCTCCACTTCCGCCGGCACGATGCGGCAGCCGGTGGCGATCACCAGCCAGTCGTAAGCATAGGTATCTCTCTTGGTCTTAACCTGCTTTTTGTCCGGGTCGACCCCGGTCACTTCATCCAAGACGAAATGTACCCCGGGAGGGATATATTTCGTCTTAGGCTTGACGCAATCTTCCTTGGTATAGATGCCAAAGGGGATGAAGAGCCAGCCAGGCTGGTAGTGATGCACCCAATCCTGGTCGATGGCAGTGATTTCCCATTTGGACTCGGGCAAAATCCGGCGCATTTTGTTGGCCACAATGGTGCCGCCTGTGCCAGAACCTAAGATAACCAGCTTCTTCATAAAAATTCCCTCATCTTTATCTTTAAATTAATAAGCACAAAACTAGCTTACCTTATTCCTGTCCGCCCATCAAAAGTCATACTCGGCTCGCTGCCCGGAGCCGGTTTAGACCTCTTAAACCTCCTGAAGGTTCGGCTGATTTTCAGAGAGGCTTTTCAACCAGTAAACCAGCTCTTCTGTATCCAGTGGTTTAGCCAGACAGGCGTAAATATATGAACCCATCGCTTCTTCTAAGCCGGGGTGGTACGGGAGGCTAGAAAAGACCAAAACGCAAATCTCCGGGTGTTGCTTTTTAAGAGCCCTAAAAAAATTGTTGTCCACGGCCACGGTGTCCAGGTCCACCAGCACCACCTTAATCGGGTCTCTGCGCAGGTATTCTTTAAGGTCGTCCAGAGAATAAAGGGGAGCGGCTGGATAATTAAATTGCTTAAGCCAAGCGCACACATCCTGGCACTGTGTCTTATCGGCATCAATTACCACCAGGGTTAGCCTTTTCATGCGCCCTCTCCCAAGTTCCAACCCTCCGCCAGATTCGACATGATGCCTGCTCACTTGTTCTCGACCTTTAAGAGCAAATTTTAGGCCAGGTCTTAAACCTGGGCTAGAGAACCAGAGCTTCACAGTCGATAGCTTGGAAGGCGGAAGGGGTAGGTGGCTGATAGAGTGAGGGAAATTGCCTTTGGCCTGTTTAGCCCCCCAGTGCCAGGGTCCGAAGCGGGAAGGGCATTAACCGGAATTTCCTGAGAGGCTCTCATGGACACTATGTACACATAATACAAAATATTAAATTATTCAAACTAGATGGCCGTGTAGTGAAATTGGACACAGCCAGCCGCGGACGGACAACCGGGGCGCTGAGGGGGGCTTCCCAGATGGAGATATAAGGAAATTTTTTTTAAGGGGCGAGGGGATTAATGAGTGGTTGGCCGGGAAGGGGAAATGTTGTGCTTCCTAAGCATGGAGTAAAGGGTGCTGCGGCTGATCCCCAGGCGTTGGGCCGCCAGTTTCTTGTTCCAGCCGCATTCCTCCAGGGTCTCCACCAGGGTGCGCAATCCCCGTTGGGCCATGGTAGGCGAGGGCCCGCCAATGGTGTGGCGCAGGGCCGCAGGCAGGTCCCAGGCTTCCACCTGTCCGCCCTTGGCCAGCACCACCGCGTGCTCGATAGAGTTTTCCAGTTCCCGCACGTTACCCGGCCAGGCGTAGTCAAGGAGCAGGCGCATAGCTTCGGAACTGAACTCCCGGATTTCTTTGCCCCGCTCAGCCGCGAAACACCGCAGAAAATGGAAGGACAGCAAAGGTATGTCGTTCTTACGCTCCCTCAGGGGGGGAAGAGAAATGGGGATGACGTTGAGGCGGTAAAAGAGGTCCTCCCGGAAATTGCCGTTTTTTACCTCCTGGAGCAGGTCTTTATGGGTGGCCGCCAGGATGCGGACATCTACGGTGAGAGTCTTTTCCCCGCCCAGGCGCTCGAATTTGCGAGTCTGCAGGACCCGCAGCAATTTGAGCTGGGCCGTTAAAGGAATTTCCCCCACCTCATCCAGAAAAACCGTGCCCCCGTGGGCCTGCTCGAAGCGCCCGGATTTTTGGCGCAAGGCCCCGGTGAAGGCCCCCTTTTCGTGGCCGAAGAGTTCGCTCTCCAGCAGGGTGGCGGGATAAGCCGAGCAATTGATCACCACAAAAGGGCCTGCCCGGCGGGGGCTCAAGCGGTGAATGGCCCGGGCCACCAGCTCTTTACCGGTGCCGCTCTCTCCCTGAATCAGGACCGTGGCGTCCGCGGGCGCCACATCCTCAATCAGCTTATACACCACCTGCATTTGGGGGTCTTTGCCAATCAGGTCCGCAAACCCGGCGGCGGTTTCCACCCGGGTTTTCAGCCCACGGAGATCTTCTTCGTAGTCTATAGCCCTTTTCAAGGCCCCGGCATTCTGTTTGAGGATCAGCCCCACCCAAGCGATTTCCTCGTGGATGCAAGAGCATCCTGGGGAACAGGCAATAACCGCGGCGCCGCGGGCTTGCTCATCAGTGAGAGGAATAATGACCTGACGTTCGGCAGAGAGAAAGTCGGCAGAAATTAAAGGTGCCTTGAAGGGCTTCTGGCGAGAGAAGGTGGGCTTCTCTATGCCCTTTAGAGTTACCCTGACAGTCTGGAGGGTTTGGGGGTCTTTGACGACCCTGACACCTTGGCTTTCCAAAACGAAGAGGGTGTCTTTGCCGGCATTAAAAAGCAGCAAAACCACCTGTTGGCAGACCAGAGTGTCCTTTAGCTTGCCCAGTAAAAAGGCGCCCATTTCCTCCAGGGTGCGCAGGGCGCTGATCTCTCGAACTATCTGGCAGGCGGTTTTGGTCTGCCCATGGGCCCGCTCCAGTTCCATGGCCTGCTCTTCCAAGCGGCGGGTATAGTCCTCCTGGCGGCTGACCATTTGATTGAAAGAGACCGCCAGGGTGGCGATTTCGTCCTGCCCCTGGACGGCAACCCGCACCTGTGACTCTCCTTGGTCTATTTTTTGGGTTGCCTGCACCAACTCTGCCAGCGGACGGGTGATGCGCCTCACGAAAAAGAGGCTGCCGGCCAAGGCGACTCCGAGAACCCCCAGGGTGAACAAACCGATCTCCAGCCACAACCCGGTCAACTGGCGGCGGTAGTGACTCTCGGAAAAACCCAGGCGCAACACCCCGGCCTTGCCCTCAAAGATAGGCCAGGCCACATCCAGATAATGGTCACCCTTTTGGGAGAGCACTTGGCGAAAGCGGGGTTGATCTCCAGAAACAATTTCATTGGCCCCGGGCAACTCCGTAGGCACGCCCGCCTCAAAGGTGTGGGCCAGGACCTGGCCTTCCCTTAAAACCAAGAGGTAGCTAAGGCCGGGGTGACTGCGGGTCTGCTGGTCCAGCATTCTCTGGAGGGCGACCAGATCATTGATGAGAATCTTGTCGGTGGCATCCAGGGCCACGGCGTGGGCCAGGTTTTCGGCTTGACCGACCATCTCCTTGTGCAGGGCCGCGCTGTATCTCTGGGTGACCAAAATGGCGATGACCAGGCCGCTTAAGATCACGAGCACCGAGACCGCCACGAGGATCTTGCTCTTGAGGCTCTTAAGGCGCACGGGGTTTGTCCTTGAGTTGAGCCAGATGCTGGTGCATCTTTCTCACGTTGTCATACCACTCCTCCTGGACGGGGACGAAGCGGTCAATCAGCAGTTCGCTCAAAATGTGGCGACCCTCCGGGTCCTGATGCATGGAGAGGAGCAACTGACGGATCTGCTCTTGAATTTTTACGGCCAGGTGTCGGGAGGCTACCAGAGGGGGAAGGCCGTAAGGCTCTGACTTCTTGATGATCCTGGTTTTAGAGGTAAAGGCGGGATTCCGCGCTTGGTAAAATTCCCAGACCAGACCGTCTACCGCGGCGCCGTCTACCAGCCCCCGGGCCACCGCCATAATAGAGTTATCATGGCTGTAAGTGTAAATCAGGCCGCCAAAGAAAGTTTCCGGCTGTGCCTGGACCTGCGCCAGCCAGTACGTGGGCACCAGTCTGCCCGTGTTGGAATCAGGATCGGTAAAGGCAAAGGTGTGGCCTTTCAGATCCTCCAGGCGCTGAAAGGAGCTGTTTTTATTCACAATCAGGTAAGAG
Organism: Desulfobaccales bacterium; assembly: GCA_030694005.1. Taxonomy (GTDB): domain Bacteria; phylum Desulfobacterota; class Desulfobaccia; order Desulfobaccales; family 0-14-0-80-60-11; genus JAUXZG01. The sequence continues at coordinate 19,975 of JAUXZG010000239.1, forward strand.
CGGTAGAAATGGTCTCCCTGGACCTGGGGAATCGCCAGGGGAATAAAACCATAGCGGTCTTTGCCGGCTACATATGGTCCGGAGCAAATAAAGGCCAGATCGATTTGGCCTTTGCCCAGGAGTTCATCGATCTCGCCATAGGTTTTGCGCTGCACGAACTCCAGGTCTCGCCCCAACTTATGGCCCAGGTAGGCCAGGAGCTGTCGGTAAAGGTCAAAGGTCTCCCGGGGCGAAATCATCGCCGCCACCGCGACCTTGAGAGGGGGATTCGGCGAGGACCGCTCTCCCGGCCGATCTACGGACACCGTCTTGGAGAAGTCCACGACGATTTTATCGCCGTCACCCCCGCAACCAGCGACCAGTAAGGCTACCGCAAAAGCCAGGATGCCGATCATCCATCCCGACCGGATTACTTGAGGGAAGAAGCCCTTCATGAGGTTACTTGGGGCAATAATTTACTGGGTCCCTTTTTATATTTGTGTGACGTGTTCTATTTTCCAGACATGAGGGATACGAGAGATAAGTTAAACCAGGTCCGCGGTAGCATTGGCTTTGCGGTTATTTACAAATCTCCTCGTTATCCTCCCAGGTTCCGACTGCTCGCTTGGACATTTTAAAATTATTAACTATATTAATTTAGTATAGAAAGTAGCATCTGAATCTCTTAAAGTCAAGCATGGCCAGTTAAAATTAGATAGATCCCCTTTCAAAATTAAAGCTTCAAACCTAATTGGCTCTTTTCGCCCCAAAAAGATATGCTGGTCCCCTTTAGGGATCCCATCATCTACTTTCAACAAATGCCAGGTAAGGGCGTTCTCCCTAGCCTTCTGGGAATCGGAAATTGTTAAGCGAAAATCAGAGATTAAGGTTCATCTGCCGTGGCCGTCCTCAATAATTTGGGCCATGGACACCAAATGGACACCGACCCCCCATGCAAACAAAAAGGCTGACAGCCTCTCGCCTGCCAACCTCTTGTATTTCCTGGCTTATTCTGGTCGGGACGAGAGGATTTGAACCTCCGACCCCCTGAACCCCATTCAGGTGCGCTACCAGTCTGCGCCACGTCCCGACGCCTGAAAATATAACAACTGGGCCGCCTGGTGTCAATGATTTGTGGGGGGAGGGCCAGGGAGCGGAGGTCCCCTTACAATCTCCCCCCACACCCCCCTCCCAACCCGCATAAGGGTTTAAGAAAATGGTTATGGTTAGGTGGCCGGGGCCTTTGGCCCCGGCCACCTAACCATAACCATTTTATGGGGTTGGGGGTGGGGGCTTGGGGGAGTTTTTTGTAAGGGTAAGGGCCCGCGGCCCTTAGCTCCCTCCCCCAACCAACTCCTGCTCCTAAAACCCGGTTGAGATTTGTGGGGAAAACTGATATTTAGAAGTTTGCCCCGGTCTGGATGAGGAAAAATCCGGGTTGGGGAGGCAACCTTGAGGGAAGGGAGAGTTTGATGTCTGGTAAAACCGCGATGATCCGTAATCTGGCCCTCATCGGGCACGGGGGCTGCGGCAAGACCTCCCTGGCCGAGGCCCTCCTGTTCGGCGCGGGGGCCACTAACCGGCTGGGAAGGGTGGATGACGGCAGTTCCATTTTAGATTACGAGCCGGAGGAAATCAAACGCAAGATCACCATTTCCACCGCCTTCCACCATTATCAATGGAAAAAGCACACCGTCTATCTGGCCGACACCCCTGGGGACGACAACTTCCTGGCTGATACCCGGGCGGTGTTGCATGTCATGGACGGGACCGTTTTGGTGATTGACGCGGTGGACGGCGTTAAGGTGGGCACCGAGAAGGTGTGGCAGACGGCCAACAAGTATGGCCTGCCCCGCCTGATCTTTATCAATAAGCTGGACCGGGAGCGGGCCGACTTTGCCCCGGTGCTTAAGGGAGTTAAGGAAATCCTGGAGGCCCAGGCGGTGCCGGTGCAGATTCCCATCGGCCGGGAGGCTAATTTTAGGGGAGTGGTGGACCTGGTGGCCCTCAAGGCCTATGTGGCCCAGGCGCCCGGCGGCAAGCTGGAAGCGGCCCCCATTCCCGAAGACCTTCAAGAAGAGGTGGCCCAGCTTAGAGGCGACCTGCTCAATTTCGCCGCGGAGAGCGACGATGCCTTGATCGAAAAGTTCTTGGAAGAGGGGGAACTAACCCCGGAGGAAATCTACCGGGGCTTGAGGATCGGCACCTTGAAGGGCAGCATCGTGCCGGTGTTGTGCGGCGCCGCGGGTGGCAATCTGGGGCCGGCCTTCCTGCTGGAGGCCATCAACCTGTATCTGCCGGCCCCGGAAGATCGGGGCCAGGTGAAGGGCCAGGACCCCGCCGGCAAGGAAGTGCTCCTGGAGCCCGATCCGGATGGCCCCCTGGCAGCCCAGGTCTTCAAGACCGTGGCCGACCCCTACGCCGGCCGGCTCTCCATCTTCCGCATTTACTCCGGCACCATGCAGTCGGACTCTACGGTCTTAAATGTCACCCGGGGCGTCAGCGAGCGTTACGGCCAGCTCTTCCTGTTGGAGGGCAAGGGTCAGAAGGCGGTGACCAACATCGGGGTGGGAGCCATCGCCGCCGTAGCCAAACTCAAAGAAACGGTTACCGGAGACACCCTGGCCACGGAGGCCCGGCCCATCTTGCTGCCGGCCGCCAAGCCCTCCAAGCCCATGGTTACTTTCGCGGCGGAATCCAAAAGCCGGGGCGAGGAAGACAAGGTCTTTTCCTCCATCTTAAAGCTCATCGAAGAAGATCCCTCCCTTACCCTCACCCGCAATGCCGATACCAAGGAAATTCTGCTTTCCGGGGTGGGCGCGGTGCATATCGAGGCCACCGCGGAAAAATTGAAGCGCAAATTCGGCGTAGAGGTCATCCTCAAGACCCCCAAGGTGCCTTATCGGGAGACCATCAAGGGCACCATCAAGGTGCAGGGCAAATACAAACGCCAGTCCGGCGGCCGGGGCCAGTACGGCGACACCTGGCTGGAGCTGGAACCCCTGCCCCGGAGCGCGGGCTTCGAGTTCGTGGACAAAATCGTCGGCGGCGCTATCCCCAAACAATATATCCCCTCGGTGGAAAAGGGCATCGTCGAGGCCATGCAGGAAGGCATCCTGGCAGGCTTTCCCGTGGTGGATTTCCGGGTCAAACTGTATGATGGCTCCTTTCATGACGTGGACTCCTCGGACATGGCTTTTAAAATCGCCGGCTCCATGGGCTTCAAGAAAGGGGTCCAGGCGGCCAACCCCACCCTGCTGGAACCCATCATGAAGATGACCGTGACGGTCCCGGAGGAAAACATGGGGGATATCATCGGCGACTTGAACGGCCGCCGGGGACGGGTGCTGGGCGTGGAGGCCCAGGGCAAGCTCCAGGTCATCACCGCGCACGTGCCCATGGCCGAAGTCCTGCTCTATGCCCCTGATCTGATCTCCAAAACCGGCGGCCGGGGCACCTTTGACATGGAGTTCACCCACTACGAGGAAGTGCCGCCTCACCTGGCGGAAAAAATCATCAACGAAGCCCGGGCCGCTAGGGAGAAGGAGTGAGTGATTTGGGGGGAGGGCCAGGGAGCTAAGCTCCCTGCCCCCTCTCCCAAACCCTCTCCCCCAAACCCCATAATAAATAGAGGTATAATCCCCCGCTTGACCTCTCGCCCTTCCCGCCCAATCTCGCATATTGATTGGGGTGAACATAAGTCTGTCACGCCCTAAAAGGAAGGGTTCCTTTATTCTTTTTCCTAATAGTGGTATCATAAAATTTAGCCGGGTTAACCCGTACTTATAAGAGGGCTGATAAGGAGGTTTTATGAAGGTATTTAAAAGCTTAAGTTTGATAATCCTTCTTATCTATATAGCTTGTTGTGCCCGAGTTTCTTCTTTGGGTTCTTCATCTCAAATTGGTTCACTTCCGACTCCTGAGAACAAGGAACCCATTAATGTAAGCTCAAAGAACTTTCCGCCATTTGCCTTTGAAGAACTTCGCGATGAAGAAAACCCCCTAAGTGTTATAGGTGAAATTTATGATGGGTCGAAAGTTCATCATATTACCCGATTGGACCCGATATTTGAGAAATTATCAGACAAAATAAAGGAAATCAACCAACAGCTGGGCAAAAAAGTTGTAATAAATGAATTATCCCAAAATGGATATAAAGTAATTGGACAGTCCAGTGTTTTTGGAGGTAGCGAAACCGATACTGCACGATTTCTAATTGGTGGAACCTTGTTAAAAAAAAGAACCAAAATATTTAAGCCCACGGCTGGTAACTATATTGAGGCTTATCGCGAAATAAAATGGGAAGTTTTTGATAAAGAGATAAACAAGGTAATTTATACAGGTGTGACTGACGGTTATTCTCGCTCCGATTTTAAAAGTTCAGACACAGAAATAGAAGTAGTGACTTCGGCACATCAAAATAGTTTTAGAAACTTTCTTGCACAACCAGCACTAGTCCAAGCTATTGAAAAATCCGTTGCTCTTCTGAAAAAACAAAAACCCGAAATATCTACTACTGCTACTTACTCAACCACTAATCTTCCTTTAGAAGGGTCAAAAGATTTAGTCCAAAATGCCTCTAAGTCAGTTTTTGCAATTAAAATTGGTAAAGGCCATGGAAGTGGATTTCTTATAAATCCGCAAGGGTATGCCGTTTCAAATTATCATGTGGTGAAACATGGAAGAACCGTTGAGGCATTTTTCCCGGATGGTAGGAAAGTCGGAGCATCTGTTGTAAAGACGGTTCCGGATAAAGATTTGGCACTATTAAAGTTATCTGGTGGCGAATTTCCTTATCTCCCATTTTCTAACTTGGATAATATAACTGTGGGCCAAGAAGTTTATGCAATCGGCACCCCAGCTGATTTGGTTCTTTCTCAAACTGTCACTAAAGGAATAATAAGCGCAATAAGAAAAGGTAAATCATTAACCCTCATACAAACCGATGCTTCTATAAACCCTGGGAATAGTGGAGGACCATTGATTGATGCATCAGGTAAAGTTGTTGGAGCAATAACATTAAGGCTATCTCCATCGGAGGGCTATGTCGGGGTGGGGTTTGCTATTTCTAGTGATGATATCGTAAATAACCTTCAGCTAAAAAGGTTGAAATGAAATATAGGTAGTAGCGGGTTTTAAAAGAGCCCCTACGGTAATTGGAGCCGCAGTAAATTTATGCAACGAGAAGCTAAAAGAAGATCCCGCAGCGGCCGTATCGTCGCCGTCTCCGTCAGTGACCGCAAAGGGGTGGTGAAGCACAACGTCCCCCAGGCCCTCCTCCAGGTGGACCACGGCCTTGAGGGGGACGCCCATGCGGGCAGCGGCCGCCAGGTGAGCCTGCTGGCTAAGGAAAGCATCGACAAGATGCTGGCTTTGGGCGCTACGGTGAAGCCGGGCGACTTCGCCGAAAATATTACGGTCCAGGGGCTGGAGGTCATGTCC
>JAUXZG010000001.1 GCA_030694005.1 Desulfobaccales bacterium
GGCCAGCACCGCGAACCACAGGTTTCCATCCAGGGCCGACACCGGCTTCAGGGGAGTGCCGGCCAGACTGTCCCTAAACGGCACCATCTGGGTTCCCAGGAGGCCCGAGAAAATATACCAATTTTTGGTAAGAAATTCCGGGATAGCCAGCAGGTCCAGGAGCACGTCCAGGTGGATGTTGGCCAGGACCAGGTCGGCGGGGAGGTAGGCGAAATGCCGGGCGTCCCCCTGGATGAGGAGGATGTCGCCTTCCCGGCGGTTGTGCCGGACGTTCTTGGCCGCGGTGCGCACTGCCAGTTCGTTGTATTCCACCGCCACCACGCGGCGTGCCCCCAGGGTCAGGGCCGCCAGGGCCAAAACCCCGGTGCCGGTGCCCAGGTCCAGCACCTGGCGGGGGGTGTCGGCCTCATAGACCTGTCGCAAAAGTTTAAGACACATGCGGGTGGTGGGGTGGTAACCGGACCCGAAGGCCAGCCCCGGCTCGAGACGGATCACCGTCTCTCCGGGGCCCGGCGCCGGGCTGTCCCAGATGGGGCTCAAGTGGAAACCCGCCAGGCTGGTGGCCTTGAAAGGCTGCCCGCCTTCCCAGTCGGCGTAATCCAGGATAGTTTCCGAGGAATAACGGCCCTCCGCCACGGCCGCCAGCCAGGCCTTGACCTTATCCTCCATTTTGCGGGCAAAGAACAGGAAGGAATATTCCCCCTCCCGCCAGCAGCCCAAGAAATCTTCGCCGGTCAAAGTGGCCGGGGGGCTGACCTTGCCGTGGATCTCATAGACGAAAAGCTTTTCCGGGGGAGGCATAAAATTTTTCCTTTGAGTCAATCGACTCAATAAATTTACTAGAATCTTGGCACAAAATCAGCTTTACTTATTATTCAACAGCGTTTTCAAACCGGAGCTTGGGAACGAGGCAAGTGGGCACCGCCCTCTGGGGCTTTCCCTCTACATAAAAATAGACTTAGAGTTCCCCCCCCCTTGAATTTGATAAAAAATATTTGTTATTATTAAACGCTTAGGTCAAAACTTTAGGCGGCTTTATGAAGGAATCCTAAGGAAGGCGTTATGGAGTTAAAAGGCAAGGTTCACAAATTCGGCGACGACATCAACACGGACGAGATCATCCCGGCCCGGTATCTGAGCACCTCTGATCCCGCGGAGTTGGCCAAGCACGCCATGGAGGATGCCGACCCGGAATTCGTTACAAGAATGCGGCCCGGGGATTTTGTCGTGGCCGGCAAGAATTTCGGCTGCGGCTCGTCCCGGGAGCACGCACCCCTGGCGCTCAAGGCCGCCGGGGTCTCCGGAGTCATCGCCGTTAGTTTTGCCCGCATCTTTTACCGCAATGCCTTTAACATGGGGCTGCCCATCTTCGCATCTAAGGACGCGGCCCGGGACCTGGCGGACGGACAAGTTATCAGCGTTGATTTGCATACCGGCGTGATCACCGATGCGGCCAGCGGCCGGTGGTACTTGAGCCAGCCCATTCCCCCTTTTATGCAGGAACTTTTGGCCGACGGCGGCTTGATGGCCCATGTAAAGAAGCGTTTGGAGGCAAAATCAGCATGAGCATGACTTATCGCATCGCGGTTATTCCCGGGGACGGCACTGGCCCGGAGGTGGTGGACGAAGGCCTCAAGGTGCTCAAGGCGGTGGCCGGGCCCGCCGGGATTAAATTCGACTTTCACTTTTATGACCTGGGCGGGAAGCGTTACCTGCGCACCGGCGAGACCCTGCCGGACTCGGTGGTCCATGAGCTCAGGCAATTTGACGCCATCTACCTGGGGGCCATCGGTCACCCGGACGTGACCCCGGGCATCCTGGAAAAAGGCATTCTGCTCAAGGCCCGCTTTGAGTTGGACCAATACATTAATTTAAGGCCGGTGGTGCTTTACCCGGGAGTAGATACCCCTTTAAAGGACAAAGGTCCGGAAGATATCAATTTTGTGGTGGTGCGGGAGAACACTGAGGGCCTATACGCCGGCGCCGGCGGTAATTTGAAGTACGGCACCCCGGACGAGGTGGCGGTGCAAGAGTCCATCAATACCCGCAAGGGGGTGGACCGCTGTCTCAAGTTTGCCTTTGAGTTGACCCGCAAGCGCCATATGGCTAAAAAACTCACCCTGGTGGCCAAGACCAATGTGCTCACCTTTGCGTCCGACCTGTGGTTCAGGGCCTTTGAGGCCATGGCGCCCCAGTACCCGGACGTGATTACCGACTACGCCCATGTGGACGCCACCTGCATGTGGTTTGTCAAAAACCCGGAATGGTTTGACGTGGTGGTCACCGACAACATGTTCGGGGACATCATCACCGATCTGGGCGCCATCATCCAGGGGGGCATGGGCGTGGCCGCCGGGGGCAACCTCAACCCCGAAGGGGTGTCCATGTTTGAACCCATCGGCGGCTCGGCCCCCAAGTACACCGGCCTTAAGGTCGTCAACCCCATCGCCGCCATCGCCGCGGCGCAGATGATGCTGGAGCATCTCGGGGCCACCAAAGCCGCCGCGGCTATGGACGCAGCCATTAGAAAAACTGCCGCGAATGACATGAAAAGCATGGCCGCGGGCCACATGGGCCTCACCACCACCCAGGTGGGCGACCGTATCGCCAAGTACGCCGCGGAGTTTGTATAATAGCCTTCAGCGGTCAGCTTTAAAGATGGTTTGCATTTTAGCTGAAAGCTGATAGCTGACAGCTTGCCACAAAGAACTGGTCACATCACCGGTTTTCAAGGAGATGTTAAGGAATATGAGTCGCGCATACAAAGTAGCGGTTGTGGGCGCCACCGGCGCGGTGGGCCGGCAAATGGTGGCCTGTTTAGAGGAGCGCCAGTTTCCGGTGGCGGAGCTTAAGCCCCTGGCTTCAGACCGGTCTCTGGGGAAAAGCGTCACCTTTAAGGGCCGGGAGATTCCGGTGGAGGTGTTGACCAAAGAGGCCTTTGCCGGGGTGGAGATTGCCCTGTTTTCCGCGGGGGGGAGTATCAGCAAGGAATATGGGCCCATCGCCGCCCAGGCCGGGGCGGTGGTGGTGGACAATTCCAGCGCCTGGCGCATGGAGCCGGACGTTCCCCTGGTGGTCCCGGAGGTCAACCCCCAGGACATCGCACTCTACAAAAACCGGGGCATCATTGCCAACCCCAACTGCTCCACCATCCAGATGGTGGTGGCCTTAAAGCCCTTGCACGACGCGGCCCGCATCAAGAGGGTGGTGGTGTCCACCTATCAGGCGGTGTCCGGCACCGGCCAGAAGGCGGTGGAGGAGTTGGCCGCCCAGGTGCGGGCCCTGTTATCCTCCCAGGAAGTGGTGAAAAAGGTGTACCCCCACCGCATCGCCTTCAATGTGCTGCCCCATATTGATGTCTTCCTGGATAACGGCTACACCAAAGAAGAGATGAAGATGGTCCTGGAGACCAAAAAAATCTTGGGGGACGACAGCATTGAGGTTACCGCCACCGCCGTGCGGGTGCCGGTGTTTTATGGGCATGCGGAATCAGTGAATATCGAGACGGAACGGAAACTTACCCCGGAGGCGGCCCGAGAGCTCTTGAGTAAGGCCCCTGGGGTGAAAGTGGTGGATAATCCGGCGAAATTTGAGTATCCTATGCCCCTGGACGCCGCGGGTCAGGACCTCACCCTGGTGGGGCGCATCCGGGAGGATTTCAGCATCGCGCATGGCCTTAACTTCTGGGTGGTGGCCGACAACCTGCGCAAGGGCGCGGCCACCAACACCGTGCAAATTGCGGAGATCTTGATTAAGGATTATTTGAGGTAGCGGTCAGCAGTCAGCAGTCAGCGGTTAGCAGCCAGAGGAGATAAAAATCCCCCCTGACCCCCCTTTAATAAAGGGGGGGTCAATGAAAGGGGAATTAAGTCCCCTTTTTTTAAAGGGGGATTTAGGGGGATTTAAAACCGGGTTTTTGTCAGGAAAGCTAAGCTAAGAGCTGACCGCTGATAGCTGATAGCTGGCTGCTCCGAAGGAGCAGCGCTTGAGAATCATTGCCGGCTCCTTAAAAGGGCGCCGTTTAGCGCCGGTTAAAGGCCGTATCCGCCCCACCGCCGCCAAGGTCCGGGAGGCGGTGTTCAGTATCCTGGGGGAGGCGGTGCTTGAGGCGCGGGTGCTGGACCTGTTCGCCGGCACCGGCGCCTTGGGGATCGAAGCCTTGAGCCGGGGGGCGCGAGAGGCGGTCTTTGTGGAGGACCATCCGGCAGCCCTCAGGGTGCTGCGCCGCAATCTCGAGGATTTGGGCTTGGCAGCGCAGTCCTTGGTGTTGCCTTTGCCGGTGGCCGGGGCCTTGAAAAAATTAGCCGCCCGGGGAGAGCTATTCGGGCTGGTCTTTATGGACCCCCCTTATGGCGGGGAGGTGGCTGCCGCCACCCTTACGGGCCTGGCCGCCTCGGCAATACTTTTGCCGGCGGCCTGGGTGGTGACGGAGCACAGCCGCCGGGAAACTCTGCCGGAGTCCTGCGGCAAACTGAGGCGCCGGCAGTTAAAACGCTATGGCGATACCCAGGTGGCCTTCTACCTGGCGCCGGCTAATTCAGAGGAATGTCCACAGGAGGGCTGATGCCCGATATTGCCGTATATCCAGGGTCATTCGACCCCATCACCAACGGCCACCTGGACCTGATTCAGCGGGGCTTGAAGATCTTCGACCACATCATCGTGTCGGTGGCCACCAACCGTTTTAAACAGTCGCTCTTCAGCATTGAAGAACGCATGGAGATGGTGAGGATTTCGTTACAAGACACTCCCAATGTCACCATCGACACCTTCAACGGCCTGCTGGTGGAATATGCCAAGCAGCAAAACGCCCGGGCCATTTTGCGGGGGCTGAGAGCGGTCACCGATTTTGAATACGAGTTTCAACTGGCCATGATGAACCGCCGCCTGGACCCGGAGATTGAAACGGTGTTCCTGATGACGGGCTTAAGGTGGGTGTTCCTGTCCTCCAGCATTCTCAAGGAAGCCGCCGTCCACGGCGGCAACATTGAGGGGATGGTGCCGGAGATTGTCTATCAAAAACTGAGAAAGAAATTCGGGTTTGCTTAGGGAGGCCAGGTTGCGCATCTGCGTCATCGACGGGCAGGGGGGCGGCATCGGCGCCGCCATCATCAAGCGCTTAAAAGAGGTTTACGGCGAAGAGCACGAGGTCGTGGCCCTGGGCACCAACGCGGTGGCCACCGCCCAGATGATGAAGGCTCGGGCTAACCGGGGGGCCAGCGGCGAAAACGCCATCGTCCGCACCGTAGCCACCGTGGGTGTCATTTTAGGGCCCCTGTCCATCGTTTTGGCCAACTCCATGATGGGGGAGGTCACTCCTAAAATGGCGGAGGCCATCGCTTCGGCTGCGGCCCCTAAGATTCTTCTGCCCCTGACCCAGGAACGGGTGGAGATCGTCGGCCTTTCCCCCGAACCCCTGCCCCACCTGGTGGAAAAGATTGTCAGCGAACGACTAAAGGAGTTATTGCGCCATGTGTGAAGCTGCCGCTTACATCTTGAAAAACGGCCGGGAGGAACTGGTCCTGGCGGACGTGGACGTCATCGAACCGGACGGGGATTCTTTAAGACTGGTGAACATCTTCGGGGAACAAAAAACCCTCAAGGCCAACATCATAAGCCTCAACCTGTTGAACCACAAGGTTATTTTGGTGGAGAAGCCTTAATTTTTAAAGTTCTTTTGCTGGCGGGGCCGCAGGCCCCGCCAGCAAAAGAAAACTATTAAAGAATTTGTGGGGGGAGGGCCAGGGAGCTAAGCTCCCTGCCTCCCCCCACACCCCCCTCCCAACCCGTGAAAGTTAAAGAGGGTAAGCCGGGGCTTAAGCCCCGGCTTACCCTCTTCTAATTTATCACCCATAAGGGATTGGGGGAGGGGGTAAGGGCCTGTGGCCCTTAGCCCCCTTCCCCACAACTCTCATCCCTCACTTCGCCTTCGTATAGCGGCCGCCTTTGACTTCCACGATGTAGACGCCGTCGGTGCCGGCCCGGACGATGTCATGGGTTTTGTCAAAAGAGAGCTTACCGGTGATGCCGTCGAAGTCTTTCACCTCATCCAGGAATTTCTTGATGCCTTCGGCGGTGGGGCCGTTTTTCTTCATGCCCTCCAGGATCATGGACGCGGCGTCGAAGGACAGGGCCGCGAACATGATGTTCACCGGGTCGTTGTTTTTCTTTGCCAGTTCATAGTAGTTTTTCTTGAAGGCTTTGTTCTTCGGGGTGTCGTAGTCTTCGTCATATTCCACGCCGATGACGTGGCCTTCCGCACCCTTGCCGGCCAACTGGATGTAGACCGGGTCCATGTCGCCGTAAACGCCTAGGATCTTCTGGTTCATTCCCAATTGCCGGGCCTGGGCCGCGGCGGGCGCGGTTTCCGGGGTATAGCCGGGGATGAACAGAATATCCGGGTTGGCGGCCTTGATCTTGGTGAGCTCGCTCTTGAAATCCCGGGATCCCCTCATAAAGGACTCGTTGGCCACCACCTTGACCCCGAGTTTTTCAAATTCCTCGCCGAAGAACTTTGCCGACCCCTTGCCATAAGGCTCATTGGAGAAGAAAATGGCCACGGTCTTGGGCTTCCAGTTCTGGGCCACGTATTTGGTCAAAACTTTGGCCTGAGTGTCGATGCGGGAGCAGCCCCGATAGACATAAGCCGCAGCGCCGCTGAGTTGGGGGGTGGTGGCGGTCGGGGTAATCATGACTACCTTTGCCTCGTCAGCGATTTTAGTAGCGGCCATCACATCCCCTGAAGTCATGGGGCCCACCATACCAATAACTTTGTCCACGTTGATGAGTTTTTGCACTGCGTTCACCGAGGCCGCGGGAGAGTCTTTCTCATCCTCGACGATGAGCTCCACCTGGCGGCCGTTGACGCCGCCGGCTTTATTGACTTCCGCCACCGCCATTTCCACGCCCCGGCGGCAGGGGATGCCGTGCTCGGCCCCGATGGACAGCCTCAGCACCGTGCCCATCTTGATGGGGGGGTCGGCCCCCCAGGCCAGGGGGGTGACCAGTAAGCCGATGAAAATGCCTAGAACCAAAATCACCCTTAACTTCGCCATCATGTAATTCCTCCTGAAATTTTTCTAAACCAAAGTTTTGTTAACTTGTGGGAAAAGGGTCTGAAGTTAATTCGTCATGAACCGCAGTAATTCTCAGGAATGTTTCTCATAAGGCATCTGATTTGTTGGTCATTCTGAATGGAGCGGAGCGGAGTGAAGAACCTATATTCGGCGCGGCGCTCAGAATGACTGTGGAGATAAATCTTCTTGTAGCACAGGCAAGATGCCTGTGCCACCAAAAACTTAAGGGGTTGGGGGTGGGGGTTTAGGGGAGGGGGGACGGGGGGTCACCCCCACGCCCCCCCCCCCCAAATAAAAAAAAAAAA
>JAUXZG010000002.1 GCA_030694005.1 Desulfobaccales bacterium
TGTAATATACCGTGGATGAGGTAAAAGTCGAAGAGTTCTTCTGTAGCCCAGCCGCTTTCTTTAGCCTGGCGGACGGTGGTTTCCACAGAGATGACCACCTCCCCCAGCAGGGGTGGGGGGCCGCCGGCAGTGGGAGCGTTATCCACGGGAAAGGCGATGACATTGGTGGGGCCCCGGCGTCCAAAGGTCTCCCGGTTGAGGCGGGCCATGGCCCTATCTCCCAGGAGGGTGAGGCTAAGCTCGCCTTTAGACCAGCCCAAGGCGTTTAAGATCTTCCCGGCTTTTCTCCTGAGCTTCGTCTGACTTAGGGCCGTTTTTCTTTGCCGGTTGCTTATCCAGATCCTCATGGGCCTTTTTCTTCTCATCGGGCAGGGGGTAATGGATGCGTTGGTGGAAGATGCCGCTCAAGATCTTGTTAAAGTTTTTGGCAATCAGGTGCAGGTCTTTTAAGGTGAGTTCACATTCATCCAGTTGGCCGTCCGCGAAGACATGGTTGATGATCTTCTGGACCAGGCCCTGGATGCGGGCCGGGGTGGGGTCGCTTAAGGTTTTGGAGGCGGCCTCCACCTGATCCGCCAGGAGCACCAGGCCGGCCTCTTTGGTCTGGGGCCGGGGGCCGGGGTAGCGGAAGTCGTCGATTTTTAGCTTGTGGGGGTTACTCGCCTGGGTCTTGGCCTTGTGGTAGAAGTAGGTGATCAGGCTGGTGCCGTGGTGCTGCTGGATGATGTTCTCAATGCCTTCCCCCAGCTTGTGTTTGCGGGCCAGGTCCACCCCGTCTTTCACATGGGCCATTAGGATCAGGCTGCTCATGGAAGGGGCCAGTTTCTCGTGTTTGTTGACCCCGCCCACCTGGTTTTCCACGAAATAAGGCGGTTTTTTGGTCTTGCCGATGTCGTGATAATAGGCGGCGGCCTTGGCCATCAAGGGGTTGGCGCCGATGGCCTCGGCCGCGGCTTCCACCATCTGACCCACCACCAGGGAGTGGTGATAGGTCCCCGGGGCCACGAGCATCAGTTCCTTGAGGATGGGTTGATCCAGGTTTAAGATTTCCAGCAAGCGGATATTGGAGGAGTACCTGAATCCTGCCTCCATGATGGGGGTCAGCCCCAGGGCCAGGATGCCGGTGAGCAAGCCGCCGCCCAGGGCAAAAGCCTGGCCGATGAACAGGTCCTGGGCGGCGAAGGGGTATTCCAGCAGTTTGAAGGCGCTGACCAGGGCCAGATTAACCACGGTGATGGCCAGGCCGCCCTGGATCAGGGCCCCCCGGTGACGGCAGTTTTTTACACCCCAGACCCCGGCCAAGCCGGCGATGACAAAGTAAAGGAACAGGGGGAAGGGTTTGGACAGCATCAGGGCGGTCAAGGTGGCGCAGAAAAAGACCACCCCCACCCCGGTCTCCAACCCCAGGAACATGGCGGCAAAAATAGGGGCCAGCCCCATGGGCAGGACATAGACCAGGTTGTAACCCACTTCCGGACGGACCCGGGAGATGGTCTCCCCCAAAGTCAGCAGGCCCTTGTTCAAAAGGGTGCCGGCTACCAGCAGGACGCTGATGAACACCAGGTCCCGCAGGCGGTGGGGGAACTGCTTTAAGGAGAGCTGGGCCAGTTGGTAAGCCACCCCCAGAAGCAGAGTAAGGCTAAAGAAGAGTCCCAAAAAGATCCACACCCCCCGGCTGCGGGGGTAAATCTGGCTGTGGGCCTTAAGCTTGGCCAGGTGGAGGGGAGTTAAACGCTCTCCCTCCCGCACCAGCAGCTCTCCTCTTTTGACTTGGAAAAAGGCCGGGCGCAATTCTTTCAGGCGGACCTGCTGGCGCTCCTGCGTTTCCGCCAGATTAAGGGAAACATTGGGGACTAGCAGATGCTGGGACAGGTCGCACACCAGCCAGCGTTCCTGGGGAGAGAAATCCGGGGCCACTTCCCGGCAATAGCTGGCCGCGGATTTGCGCACCTCTTCCAGGCTGACGAAAGAAAAGGGGGCGCGTTCCACCTGCTCCTTGCGAGAGGAGAGGCGGCGCACCAGGATTTGCTTGGGTTCCGGGGTGAGTATGGTCCGGCTGCTGATGACTCCCCGCTGGAAGAACTGGTCCAACATCTGGTTGATGAGGGCCTCCAGGTGGGGGGAAAACTCGGCCCTGGCCAGGAGCTGGAAAGTGGAGTTGGGGATAGGGGCCCCAAGGCGGCGCTCAAACTCGTGCTTCTTGGCCAGCAGGTCCTTGTAGATCAGGGATAATTGCGGCCTGTCCTTTTTGGGGGCGGCCCGGCCGGCGGTGTCCTGGGAGGTTTCCTGAAACTGGCGGCGCATGAATTCCATGGACTTGGCAAGGCGCTCCTGGGCCTTGACGACCTCCTGTTCATCCAGATCATAGACCGGAGGGGTCTGGGCCAGAAGTTCCTGCCGGCGTTGGGTGGCGGTCTCCTCATCCTCCACCAGAACATCCCCCACAGCTTTGAGGTCGCTCTTGGCAATATCTCCCACCCGGTAATGGCGCAGGGGTTTGTGGGACCAGGGCGTGAGGATCAGGGCCAACAGCAGGCTCACCCCCAAAAGTAAAATAACCTTGTAGATTTTTTCGTGTTTGGGGACAGGCAAACTTTTCCGGGATAAAGACCGGACCCAGCGGGAGCAAAAGTCGCGGCCCAACCCGAAGATGCGGCTGATTTTGTCTGGGGGGTCCTTTTCAGGCATGGTTGGGGTCCACCTCTCCGGAGTGCCGCCGGCTGCGGCGGCTCTCATAGGCCCGAATAATGTCTTGCACCAGGGGATGGCGCACCACATCCCGTTCGGTAAAGTGCACGAAGGCGATGCCCTCCACGCCTTTTAAGAGCTCCCGGGCCTCCACCAACCCGGAGAGCACCCCGGCGGACAGGTCGATCTGGGTCACATCCCCGGTAATCACCGCCTTGGCTCCGAACCCCAGGCGGGTCAAAAACATCATCATTTGCTCCGAGGTGGTGTTTTGGGCCTCGTCCAAGATGACAAAGGAGTCGTTTAAGGTGCGGCCCCGCATAAAGGCCAGGGGGGCCACCTCGATGATCCCCCGCTGCACCAGGCGGGTGGCTTTCTCAAACTCCATCATATCATGCAGAGCATCATAAAGGGGCCGCAAATAGGGGTTGACCTTCTCATAGAGGTCGCCGGGCAAAAAGCCCAGCTTTTCTCCGGCCTCCACTGCCGGCCGGACCAGGACAATGCGGATGAATTCTTGGTTCATCAAGGCGGCCACGGCCATGGCCATGGCCAGATAGGTCTTGCCGGTGCCCGCCGGGCCGATGCCAAAAACTATGTCCCGGGTGCGGATGGCCTCGATATAGCGCTTCTGGTTGAGGCTCTTGGGGGAGATGCGCCGCTTCATGGCGGAGATGTACACCGTGTCCAGAAAAATGTCCTTGACCGAAACGCTTTCTTTCTCCTGGAGAATCTTGACGGCGTATTGGACATCCTGGGGGTGCACCGGGTAGCCGGACTGGAGCAGTTCATAAAGTTCCAGAAGGACGCGCCTGGCCAGATGCAGGTCAGGCTCCGGGCCTTTTAAGGTCACCTGATGACCCCGCACCTCCAGATTAACTCCCAGGCTGCGGCTGATGATTTTCAAATGCTGGCCCTGCTCGCCGAACAGGGCCTGGGCCAGGGCATTATCCGCAAAGGTGACCTGGACGCTGGCCGGGGCGGAGGTGGCGGCGGCGGCGGTGGTCTTCAGGCGTTTGATGGCTTGATTCCCATGACCTGCCCCTTAATCTGGCGCTGCCGGGGGCGGTTGTCAAAGTCCATTAGGACGATCTGTTGCCAGGTGCCCAAAAGGGGGCGGCCGTCCTCGATGGGAACGCTTAGGGAAGGTTTTAAGAACGCGGCCCGCACGTGGGAGTAGCCGTTGCCGTCCCCCCAGCGGGCGTCGTGGGCATAAGTAAGGTCCCGGGGAAACAGGCGCTCAATGGCCGCCTTAAGGTCGTTTACCACCCCGGACTCATACTCAATGGTGGTCAGCGCCGCGGTAGAGCCGGCGATGAACAGGGTGAGCAAGCCGGAGGCAAGTCCCGTGCGTCGCACCTCTTCCTTAACCTGAGCCGTGAGGTCCAGGATGTCGGTGCCTGCGGTGGTCTTTACTTCCAGGGTGAAGGTCTGTAATGAAAACATGCTGAGAAAGCAGATTTTACCAAAATTCTGCTTTATAGATACAACTTTCCATTTTTTTTTATTTTACTATAAAAATGTTTTAAGGGGGCCAAAGACAATCACCACCTGTTTCCGGCACGCCCCGGGTTTAGGGGTGCTGTTCGGAGTAAGAGCCCGGGGTTACTCAAGGGAGACTTCCGTGCCCCTGACCTCTGCCCCGCCCACATAGGTCTTGACTATGGGGCAGGAATAATCTAAAAATTTTAAGTTTCAGGAAAAATCCCCATCATGGGGCGAGGGCTTAACAGGTTTAAGTAAATGTCGCTAGCCGATCAGATAAAACGCCAGCGGGAGCAAAAGCTGGCGGAACTCAGGGCCCAGGGCCTCGACCCGTTCTATAACCGCTTCACTCCCAGTCACAGCGTGGCGGAGATCGTGGCCCCATACGGTCATTTA
>JAUXZG010000011.1 GCA_030694005.1 Desulfobaccales bacterium
GGATGTCACCGGGGTGGCGAAACTGCCGGACGGGGTGGAGATGGTGATGCCCGGGGACAATGTCTCCATGGAGGTGAACCTGATTACCCCCGTGGCGCTCGAAAAAGAACTGCGCTTTGCCATCCGGGAAGGCGGCCGCACTGTGGGCGCCGGGGTGGTGAGCGAGATTTTGGAATAAACCATGAGAGACATCATCACCTTATCCTGTACCACCTGTAAGCGTCGGAATTATACCACCACCAAGAACAAGAGGCGGACTCCTGACCGGCTGACCTTCAAAAAGTACTGTTCGTTTTGTCGGACCCACACCCTTCACCGAGAGACCAAGTAGAGGGAGAAAACAGGCCAGTAGCTCGAACGGTTAGAGCGCCGGTCTCCAAAACCGGATGTTGGGGGTTCGAATCCCTCCTGGCCTGCCAGTTATGGTGGTGAGGAAGGCGGAATGGGCGGGGTCTGGTCTGGTGAAGAACCCGCTACCTACCCGAACAGTCCAGGTTCTCTCCTTGAATTTCCCTAGCCATGGTATTTCAAGGGTAAGAATGAGTGAGGCCGGCATGGTCTTTTGGGGGAGCCGGGACCCGGCGGGAAGTGAAGGGTTGATACCAAGTTGCGCTCATAGAGGTAAGTTTTGACAATATTGGCGTAGGAGCGCAATTCATTGCGCCCAGAAGGGCGTGATAAATCACGCCCCTACATTAAAAATACCTGTTTGATGGCAACTTGGTCTGAGTCCTTGGCGGGCCGAAAGACCAGGAGTTTAAGACCCGTATGAAAAAAAACAAAACCAAGTCCAAGGCCACGGTCAAAGAGCCGGCTCCCAGCGGGGCTCGGGGGCAGGTGGTTAAACTAAAACCCGGTAAGCCGCGGACCCCCTGGACCAGCAAGCTACCGCCGGTAAAGCAATATTGGCTCAGCACTAAACAGTTTGTGGTGGAAGCCTGGCAGGAACTGAAGAAGGTCGTCTGGCCCAGCCGCAAGGATACCCTGGGAGGCACAGCCATGGTCCTCTTTTTGGTCGTCGTCATTTCCATCTTCCTGGGGCTGGTGGACTTTGGCCTCTCCCGGCTGGTGCGTACGTTCATCCATTAAAGACGAAGGATAGGCCCGTGCCTCATAAGTGGTACATCATCCATACCTATTCCGGCTTTGAGCAAAAGGTCAGGTCTGCCATCCTGGAGAGGGCTAAGGCCCAGGGCCTGGAAGAGCAGGTCTCCGAGGTCCTGGTGCCCACCGAAACGGTGGAGGAGATGGTCAAAGGGGAGCGCAAGCTCTCCCACCGCAAATTTTACCCCGGCTACGTGCTGGTGAAGATGGAACTCACCGATAGGTCCTGGCACCTGGTGAAGGATACCCCCAAGGTCACGGGTTTTATCGGCAGCAAGGACGAGCCGGTGGCCATCCCGGAGGAGGAGGCGGACAAGATCATCGCCCAGATGCAGGAAGGGGTGCTCAGGCCCAAGCCTAAAATCAAATTTGAGCAGGGGGACAAGGTACAGGTCACCGACGGTCCCTTTGCCAATTTTACTGGGGTGGTGGATGAGGTGCGGCCGGATCGGGGCCGGGTGCGGGTGATGATCAGCGTCTTTGGCCGGCCTACGCCGGTGGAGCTGGAATTTACGCAGTTGGAGAAGATTTAGCTGTCAGCTATCAGCGGTCAGCTATCAGCTTTAAAGATAACATAGACGAGAATCCAAATTTTTAATTTATAGAAGCAGGCTTCGGCCTGGGCTAGAACACTGAAAGAGGTGTCAAACAAGTTTAAGGATTAAGATAGAGCAACCACCCTCAGCATCCCAGGAAAGATATGATCAAATTCCGCTTTACCGTAAACGAGTCATTTAGGAGCTACTCGACGCACGCGATTACGGTACCGAAAGGCCAGGTTGATTACAGAAAGTTATCGGAGGCGGGTCTTGATTCTGGCAATCTCACCATTCTTTTTCCGCGAGGCGAAAAGATCCGCGGGCATATGAATTATGGACAAGCGGGATATGGTCCCTACTACCAAATTCGTACCTATCCAGAAGAATCAATACCCGCATACTTAGCACCAGGCAATAAGGTATTTGTTATTTTGCTCAAAGATGGTCCAAAGAAGTATGCAGTGCTTGAGTATCGAGATTGATTCAAATGTTTTGGCTGATAGCTGACAGCTGATAGCCGATAGCTCAGGAGCTAACGCATGGCAAAGAAAGTAATCGCCCAGATCAAGTTGCAGATTCCCGCGGGCCAGGCTAATCCCTCGCCCCCCATCGGTCCGGCCCTGGGCCAACATGGGGTGAACATCATGGAGTTCTGCAAGTCTTACAACGCCCGCACCCAGGCTCAGGAAGGGACCATCATTCCGGTAATAATCACCGTATTTGCCGACCGGTCCTTCACCTTTATCACCAAGACGCCGCCGGCGTCGGTGTTGCTCAAGCAGGTGGCGCAGTTGGCCAAGGGGGCCAAGGAGACCAAGCGGGAAAATGCCGGGCAGATCACCCGGACCCAGTTGGAAGAGATTGCCCGCCAGAAGATGCCGGACCTGAACACCACTAACCTGGAGAAGGCCATGCACAGCATTGCCGGCACCGCCCGGAGCATGGGCATCGAGATCGTGGAATAATGCTCCCCCTCCCCTGGAGGGAGGGGGCTGGGGGGAGGGGGGAATGGCAGGACCATCACCCCCTCCCTGACCCTCCCCCATCAAGGGGGAGGGAAATTTAAGGTTCCGCTTGGGACCATGGCAATAAAGGGAATTAAATCTATGGCCAAGAGAGGCAAGCGATATCGGGAGGCCGCCGCCAAGGTGGACCGCAATCACCGCTATCCTTTCCCGGAGGCGCTCAATCTGGCGCTAGAGACCGCCGCCAGCAGCAAGTTCGACGAAACCGTGGAAACTGCGGTGGCCCTGGGGGTCAACCCCCGGCACGCGGATCAGATGATCCGGGGGGCGGTGGTCCTGCCGCATGGGCTGGGCAAGACTGTGCGGGTCTTGGTGTTTGCCAAAGGGGAAAAAGAAAAAGAGGCCCTGGACGCCGGGGCCGACTATGCCGGGGCCGATGACCTCATTGAGCGCATCAAAGGCGGCTGGCTGGAGTTTGATAAGGCCGTGGCCACTCCGGACATCATGGGCCAGGTAGGCCGCATCGGCAAAATCTTGGGACCCCGGGGCCTGATGCCCAATGTCAAGGTGGGGACCGTAACCTTTGATGTGGCCAAGGCCGTGAATGAACTCAAAGGCGGCAAGGTGGAGTTTCGCGTGGACCGGGGCGGGGTAGTGCATGCTCCGGTGGGCAAGGTGTCCTTTGGCGCCGACAAACTGCTGCAAAACCTGGCGGCCTTGATGGATACCTTGGTCCGTCTCAAGCCCACCACCAGCAAGGGGACCTACCTGAAAGGCATCCACCTGTCCACCACCATGGGGCCGGGGGTTCCGGTGGACCCGGCGGATGTCAAAAACCTGGTACGCCTGCTGTAAAGGAGGATGGGGTGCGCAAGCCAGAAAAAGCGGTGATCGTTGAGGAAATCCGAGAAAAGGTGACCAAGTCCCAGCTGGGTATTCTCACGGATTTCACCGGGCTAAAGGTGGAAGATATGACCCGGCTCAGGAGGCAAATCCAGGAGGCCGACGGCGAGCTCAAGGTGGTGAAGAACACCTTGCTGGTGAGAGCCGCGGCCAGTGATTCTCCCATCGCCTCCTTGATTTCACAGTTTACCGGGCCCAACGCCCTCACCCTGGCCTACCACGATCCGGTGGCGGTAACCAAGGTGTTGATCAAGTTTGCCCAGGAGCGCCCCAAACTCAAGATCAAGGCTGGGGTGCTGGCCGGGCAGGTATTGTCCCTTAAGGATCTGGACGCCCTGTCCAAACTTCCGGCTCGGGAGGTGCTGCTGGCCCAGCTTTTGGGAGTGCTTCAGGGGGTGCCCACGGCCCTGGTCACCGTGCTGAGCGGGGTGCTGCGTAACCTGCTCAATGTGCTGGTGGCCTTAAAAGATCAGAAGGCCGGTGCCGAGCCGGCCACCCCGGCTGCCACCGAGAGCGGCGGGGAAACCTAGATGGGGTAGCCGCAGGCTTTTATATGAAAATGGCTTTCAGCGATCAGCTTTCAGCTTTCAGCAAAGACACTTATTGGCGCGCCGGCGGCCAACCCGTAGGGTGGGCACGGCCCACCATACCTTCTTTCAGGAACAGCCGAGGGCGGCTGTTCCACATTTTCATGCTTCGTTGTGCCTTCGGGCATGAATGTTAGCCGGCATTGCAACGCCGGCATTGGCGGAAGACCACGCAGCCTGAAGGCTGCGGCTACAAAACCGGTAGAACAGCCTAGTACTTGGTTGCTTAAATTGGCGCAAGATAATCCCCCTCACCCTAACCCTCTCCCCGTTAGGGGGAGAGGGAAAAGAGTGGTGGATTAAATAACGCTTACTTATGAAACTTGGTACTAGAATTTGCGCTTAGACATAAGGAGGAAGAAAGATGGAGAAGGCCATTTCCCGGGCCGAGGTCATTGATTACCTGGCCAATATGACGGTATTGGAGCTTTCCCAGCTCATCAAGGAGTTGGAAGAGAAATTCGGGGTGTCCGCGGCGGCCCCGGTGGCGATATCCGCAGTAGCCGCGCCCACCGCGGCGGCCCCGGCGGAAGAGGAAAAAACGGAATTTGATGTGGTCTTGACTGTTTGCGGTCCCAACAAGATTCAGGTGATCAAGGAAGTGCGCGCGGTTACCAGCCTGGGACTGAAAGAGGCCAAGGAGGCGGTGGAGAATGTGCCCACCACCCTGAAAGAAGCGGTTTCCAAGGCGGACGCCGAGGAAATTAAGAAGAAGTTGGAAGCCCAGGGGGCTACGGTAGAGGTTAAATAGTCCCCCAAACTTAGGCCATCCTTTAAGGAGTGCCCATGGCGAAAACATTATCGCCTTTAAGACTGTATCGCCGTAACTTCGGCAAGATCGAACGGATTATGGACATCTCCAATCTGATCGAGATGCAGAAGGAATCCTATCGTCGGTTCCTGCAAAAAGAGGTGCCTCCTAACGCCCGCTCGGACTATGGCCTGCAGGGCGTTTTTAAAAGCGTCTTCCCCATTCGGGACTTCAGCGGCGCTTGTTCCTTGCAGTTCGTGGAATACAGCCTGGGGGACCCCAAATACGATGTGGAAGAGTGCTTGCAACGGGGCATGAACTATGAAGTGCCCATGAAGATTCGGGTGCGCCTGGTGGTCTATGAGGTGGGCGCGAACGTCAAAGCCCAGTCCATCCGAGACATCAAGGAGCAGGAAATCTACTTCGGAACCTTGCCCTTGATGACGCAACACGGCACCTTTATCATCAACGGCACCGAGCGGGTGGTGGTGTCCCAATTGCATCGCTCGCCGGGCCTGTTTATTGACCACGATCGGGCCAAGATCCACTCCAGCGGCAAGATCATCTATTCTGCCCGCTTGATTCCGTTACGCGGGTCCTGGATTGATTTTGAGTTCGACCCCAAGGATATCCTTTATGTGCGCATCGACCGGCGGCGCAAGTTTCCGGCCAGCATTCTGCTGAAGGCCCTGGGGTTCACCCCGGAACAGCTCCTCAACTTTTTCTATAAAACGGAGAAAGTGTACCTAGAGGGGGACAAGGTCCGCCGCAAGTTCATCCCGGAAATGCTGGTGGACAAGACCGCCACCGACGACATCCTCAGTCCCGCCAGCGGTGAAGTCCTGGTGAAAAAGATGAAGAGGATGACTCCGGCGGTGATCAAGAAGTTAGAGAAAGCCGGGGTGGAGTATCTGGTGGGTTTGCCCGCGGACTTGGTGGGCAAGGTGGTGGCCCATGACATCCTGGACCCGGAGACGGGGGAAGCCCTGGCCCTGTGCAACGAGGTGCTTACCCAGGATAAGGTGGAGCAGATGCAGGCCCGGGGGGTGAGGGAGGTGGACCTCCTTTACATTGACATGGTTAACGTCAGCCCCTGCCTGCGCAATACCCTGGCAGTGGATAAGACCGCCAACGCCGCGGAGGCCATTTTAGAAATCTACCGCCGCTTGAGGCCCAGCAACCGTCCCAACGCCGAGGTAGCCGCGACCTTTTTCCAAAACCTGTTCTTCAATCCGGAATACTACGACCTTTCGCCAGTGGGCCGGCTGAAACTGGATCTGAAGTTGAGACCTCCGGAGGAGCGCCTGCCGTTAACCAAGACTACCCTGGACCCGGAAGACATCCTCCTGGCGGTGCGGGAGCTTATCACCCAGAAGGACCGGGAAGGTCCGGTGGACGATATTGACCACCTGGGCAACCGCCGGGTGCGGGCCGTGGGCGAGCTTCTGGCGAACCAGTTCCGGGTGGGCCTGGTGCGCATGGAGCGGGCCATCAAGGAACGCATGGCCATCCAGGACCTGGACACCCTGATGCCTCACGACCTGATCAATGCCAAGCCGGTGCAGGCCGTGATCAAGGAGTTCTTCGGCACCAGCCAGCTGTCCCAGTTTATGGATCAGACCAATCCCCTGTCGGAGATCACCCACAAGCGGCGGCTTTCCGCCCTGGGCCCCGGGGGGCTGACCCGGGAGCGGGCCGGATTTGAGGTGCGAGACGTCCACCCCACCCATTATGGCCGCATCTGTCCCATCGAGACCCCGGAAGGTCCCAATATCGGTCTCATCGTGTCTTTGAGCACCTTTGCCCGGGTCAATGAGCTGGGCTTCATCGAGACCCCTTACCGGATAGTGAAAAAGAAGCAGGTGAGAGGCAAGACCGAGAGTCGGGTTTCGAAGGAAGTCAAGTATTTGAGCGCCCTGGACGAAGGGGACAGAGTCATCGCCCAGGCCAACGCGCCCATCGATGCCCAGGGACGCTTTAAGGTGAATATGATTGAGGCCAGGAAGGGCGGCGAATTCGTCATTGCCAGTCCCTCCCAGGTGGACTACATGGACGTGTCGCCCAACCAGTTGGTCTCCGTGGCGGCGTCCCTGATCCCGTTTTTGGAACATGACGACGCCAACCGGGCCTTGATGGGCTCCAACATGCAGCGCCAGGCGGTGCCGCTTTTGACCAGCAGCGCCCCCCTGGTGGGCACCGGCATGGAAGGGGTGGTGGCCCGGGATTCCGGGGTCACGGTAGTGGCCCAGCGCCGGGGTCATGTGGAGGACGTGGACGCCACCCGCATCGTCATCAGGGCTGCGGACCCCTCCCAGAGTGGCGACGGCTCCCCGGTAGATATCTATAAACTGACCAAATTCCAGCGCACCAACCAGAATACCTGTTTCAACCAGCGTCCCATAGTGGCTCCGGGTGACTGGGTGGAGAAAGGCCAGATTATCGCCGACGGCCCGGCCACCGCCAAGGGAGAGCTGGCCCTGGGCAAGAATGTCATGGTGGCCTTCATGCCCTGGGGCGGCTACAATTTTGAGGACTCCATCCTGGTCAGCGAGCGCTTGATCAAGGACGATGTCTTCACCTCCACCCACATCGAAGAGTTCGAGGTGATGGCCCGGGATACCAAGCTGGGTAAAGAAGAAATCACCCGGGATATTCCCAATGTGGGTGAAGAGGCCATGCGTAACTTAGATGACAGCGGCATCATCCGTTTAGGCGCAGAGGTGCGGCCCGGTGACATCTTGGTGGGCAAGATTACCCCCAAAGGGGAAACCCAACTCACTCCCGAGGAGAAGCTGCTGCGGGCCATCTTTGGGGAGAAGGCCGGCGATGTGAAGGACACCTCGCTGCGCGTGCCCCCCGGGATCGAAGGGGTGGTCATCGACGCCCGGGTCTTTTCCCGCAAGGGGGTGGAGAAGGACGATCGCAGCCGCTCCATCGAAGATGAGGCCATGGCCAAGCTGCAGAAGGACCAGGCGGACGAGGTGGCCATCATTACCCAGAGCTATCGCCAGAAGCTGGCCGAGTTGGTGGTGGGTAAAAAGGTGGAAGACACCTTGGACGACGAACGGACCGGCAGCACCCTGTTGGAGCGGGGGCAGCCGGTGCCGCCGGAGATGGTCTCCCCCCGCCAACCTCTGGAGTTCTGGCGGCATGTTTCCTTTGCCGAAGCCGGTCTGGAAGATCAGGTGGACCAACTCCTGGACCGTTACCAGGAACAGCTCCACCTGGTGAACATGTTGTTCGAGGCCAAGCTGGGCCGCCTGCGGAAGGTTGACGAGCTGCCTCCCGGGGTGATCAAGAAGGTTCGGGTCTTCGTGGCCATGAAGCGCAAGCTGGCGGTGGGAGACAAGATGGCCGGCCGCCACGGCAACAAAGGGGTGGTGTCCCGGATCATGCCGGAAGAAGACATGCCTTATTTTATCGACGGCACGCCGGTGGACATTGTCCTCAACCCGTTGGGGGTGCCCTCCCGCATGAATGTGGGTCAGGTGATGGAGACCCATCTGGGCTGGGCTTCCCATACCCTGGGAAAACAGATTGGGGAGATGGTGGACCGATTTTATAGCCTGGATGCCATCAAGGCCCGTCTGAGACGGATCTGCCACGACCCAAGCCTGGCGCAGGAGATAGATGATCTGACCTTTGAGGAAATCCGGGAGATCTGGGAGAAAAACTATCGGGATGGCTTTCATATGGCCTCACCGGTATTTGACGGCGCCACCGAAGAAGAGGTCCAGGCCTGCCTGGAAGAGGCCGGACTGCCTTTAGGGGGGCAGACCGTCCTCTACGACGGCCGCAGCGGCGAACCCTTTGACCGGGAAGTAACGGTGGGGGTGATGTACATGATGAAACTCCACCACCTGGTAGCCGACAAGATTCATGCCCGCTCCATCGGCCCTTATTCTCTGGTGACCCAGCAGCCCTTAGGGGGCAAGGCCCAGTTTGGCGGCCAGCGTCTGGGCGAGATGGAGGTCTGGGCTTTGGAGGCCTATGGCGCGGCCTACACGCTGCAGGAATTTCTCACTGTGAAGTCCGACGATGTGGCCGGGCGCACCCGCATGTATGAAAAGATCTTTAAAGGGGAGTACGACCTGGAGGCGGGGTTGCCGGAATCCTTCAATGTCCTGGTGCGGGAGCTCAAAAGTCTGGCTCTTAATGTGGAGCTCCTGAAAAAGGCTAAAGTCAAGGAATAGAGGCCTTATGGAAAAGATGCGCGAAGTCGCTTTGGAAGATTTAAACAGCCTATTTGCTCGTCCGGAAGACCCCATACAAATCGAGGCGGTGCGCCTGGCCCTGGCTTCTCCGGAACTGATCCGCTCCTGGTCCCACGGGGAGGTGAAAAAGCCGGAGACCATCAATTACCGCACCTTCAAGCCGGAGCGGGACGGCCTGTTCTGCGCCAAGATTTTCGGGCCCGCCAAGGATTACGAATGCAACTGCGGCAAGTACAAGCGCATGAAGCATCGGGGCATCACCTGCGAGAAGTGCGGGGTGGAGGTAATCCAATCCAAGGTGCGCCGGGAGCGCATGGCCCACATCGATCTGGCCTGCCCGGTGGTGCATATCTGGTTTTTAAAGAGCCTGCCCAGTAAAATCGGCAACCTTCTGGACTTAACCCTCAAGGAGTTGGAGAAGGTCTTGTATTTCGAGGCCTTTGTGGTGGTGGACGGGGGAGATACCCCCCTGGTGAAAGGCTCTTTGCTCTCTGAAGAAAAATACCGCCAGAGCCGGGAGGAGTACGGCGACCGGTTTCGGGCCGGCATGGGCGCCGAGGCCATCCAGGCGATGCTCAAAGCGGTGGGTTTGGAGGCCTTGTCCGCCGAAGTGCGCCAGGAGATGGCCAAGACCAGTTCCGACGCCAAACGCAAGAAACTGGGCAAACGTCTGAAGATCATCGACGCCTTTCGGGAATCAGGCCAGAAGCCGGAGTGGATGGTCATGCAGGTAATTCCGGTGCTGCCGCCGGACCTGCGCCCCCTGGTGCACTTAGACGGCGGCCGCTTCGCCACCTCGGACTTAAACGATTTGTATCGCCGGGTGATCAACCGCAACAACCGCTTGAAACGCCTGTTGGAGCTGAGCGCCCCGGACATCATCATCCGCAATGAAAAGCGCATGCTGCAAGAGGCGGTGGACGTCCTGTTCGAGAACGGCCGCCGGGGGCGCACCATCACCGGCCCCAACAAACGGCCGCTGAAGTCCTTAAGCGACATGCTCAAGGGCAAACAGGGACGCTTCCGTCAGAACTTGCTGGGCAAACGGGTGGATTACTCCGGGCGCTCGGTGATCGTCATCGGCCCGGAGCTGAGGTTGCATCAATGCGGCCTGCCCAAACAGATGGCCCTGGAGTTGTTCAAGCCCTTCATCTTTCACAAGCTGGTGGCCCGGGGCTATGCCACCACCATCAAGGTGGCCAAACGCCTGGTGGACCGGGAGACCCCGGAGGTCTGGGATATCTTAGATGAAGTAGTGCGGGAGCACCCCATCATGCTGAACCGCGCTCCCACCCTGCACCGCCTGGGGATTCAGGCCTTTGAGCCCATCCTCATTGAAGGCAAGGCCATCCAGCTGCATCCCCTGGTGTGCACGGCGTTCAACGCCGACTTCGACGGCGACCAGATGGCGGTGCATGTGCCGTTGTCCATTGAGGCCCAGATCGAGGCTCGCACCCTGATGATGTCCACCAACAACATCCTGTCTCCGGCCAATGGGGACCCCATCATCATTCCCACCCAGGACATTGTTTTGGGGCTTTACTACCTTACCCGGGAGCGCCCCCTGGTCTTTGGGGAGCGGGTGCCGGAAAATGGCAAAAAGCCTCTGCCGTTTGCTTCTCCGGAGGAGGTGCGGGTGGCCTTTGACCAGGGTCAGGTACATCTCCAGGCCCGCATCCCGGTACGCATCGACGGGAAAATTTACCAGACCACGGTGGGCCGGGTGCTGCTCAGGGAGATTTTGCCGCCGGGCCTGGGTTTTGATCTCATCAACGGCACCATGACCAAAAAGGAGATCCGCAAGCTCATTGCCATGGCCTACCGCAAGTGCGGCATCAAGCAGACGGTGATCCTGGCGGACCGCTTAAAGGACCTGGGATTCAAATACGCCACCCAGGCGGGCATCTCCATCAGCATGAAAGATATGATGGTGCCCCGGCGCAAGGCCGAGATTTTAAAGCAAGCCCAGTTGGAAGTGTCCCAGGTGGAGGAACAGTATCAGGAGGGTCTCATCACCGAAGGGGAAAAATACAACAAGGTGGTGGACATCTGGGCCAAGGCCACCGATGAAATCGCCGCGGAAATGATGGCGGACATGGCCCGGGAAGTGATTGCGGTAGAAGACCCCACCCAAAAGGACGCCAAAGGTAAGCCCCTGGTCCGGCAGGAAGAGATTGCCTCTTTTAACCCCATCTTTATGATGGCCGACTCCGGGGCGCGGGGCAGCAAAGACCAGATGCGGCAGTTGGCCGGCATGCGGGGCCTGATGGCCAAGCCCTCCGGGGAGATTATCGAGACCCCCATCACCGCCAATTTTAGGGAAGGGCTCACGGTGCTGCAATACTTTATCTCCACGCACGGGGCCCGCAAGGGGTTAGCCGACACGGCGCTCAAAACCGCCAACTCCGGCTATCTCACCCGGCGCCTGGTGGATGTGGCCCAGGATGCCGTCATTCATGAGGTGGACTGCGGCACCATCGACGGTATCTATGTCGAGCCCCTGGTGGAAGGCGGCGAAATCATCGAGCGGGTGGGGGATCGGGTCCTGGGGCGCACCGCCCTGGAAGATATCGTGGACCCCCATACCGGCGAGCTCCTGGTCAACGCCAACGAGGAGATTGACGAGGACGCGGCCCGCCGCATCGAAGACGCGGGTCTGGAAAAGGTACAGATCCGCTCCGTGCTCACCTGCCAGACCCGGCGGGGGGTCTGCGCCAAGTGCTACGGCCGGGACCTGGCCCACGGCACCTCGGTGTCCATCGGCGAGGCCATCGGCATCCTGGCGGCCCAGTCCATCGGCGAGCCCGGCACGCAGCTCACCATGCGCACCTTCCACATCGGCGGCACCGCCTCCCGGCGGGTGGAACAGAGCTTCCACGTGTCCCAGGGCAAAGGCTGGGTCCGCTTCGACAACTTGAGGACCGTGGTGGACCGTTTCGGCGAACAGGTGAACTTGAGCCGCCAGGCGGAACTGGTCATGGTCAGTGAAAAAGGCATTGAACGGGAACGCTATCCCCTGACCTATGGCGCCCACCTCAAAGTGCGGGAAGGCGAGGAAGTGGCCCCGGGTCAGGTGCTGGCGGAGTGGGAACCCTTCACCAACCCAATGCTCACGGAGGTGGGCGGCCGCATCAAGTTCGGGGATATTCTGGACAACGTCACGGTGCAGGAACGGGTGGACCCGGTCACGGGCAAGGCCTCCCGCCTCATCATCGAGAGCAAGGACCCGGAACTGCGGCCCCGCATCTCGGTGAAGGACGAAGCCGACCAGACAGCCCGCATCCCGGGCTCCCCGGCTTACGCCCGCTATTTTATGCCGGTGGGGGCCATCCTCATGATCACGGAAGGAGACCAGGTCTTCCCCGGCGATGTCATTGCCAAAATTCCCCGGGAGACCACCAAAACCAAGGACATCACCGGTGGTCTGCCCCGGGTGGCGGAACTCTTTGAGGTGCGCAAACCTAAGGAAACCGCGATTATCAGCGAAATCAGCGGGGTGATTTCCTTTGGCCGCCATATCAAAGGCAAGCGCAAGATCATCGTCACCCCGGAAGTGGGCAAACCCAAAGAATACCTGATCCCCAAAGGCAAGCACGTGGCGGTGGAGGAGGGGGATTACGTCCTTGCCGGAAACCCCCTCATGGATGGGTCCCGCAACCCCCACGACATCTTAAACATCAGCGGCCTCAAAGAGTTGGCCCGCTACCTGGTGGACGAAGTCCAGGAGGTTTACCGCCTGCAGGGGGTGAAGATCAACGACAAGCATATCGAGGTGATCGTGCGCCAGATGCTCAGGCGCATCAAGGTGGTGGACCCAGGCGAAACCGACTTCCTCCTGGGAGAACAGGTGGAAAAATGGGTCTTTGAGGAAAAGAACGAGGAGGTGATGGCCCAAGGCAAGAGGGCGGCCACGGGTGAGCCGCTGCTGTTGGGAATCACCAAGGCGTCTTTGACCACCGAGAGCTGGATTTCCGCGGCCTCGTTCCAGGAGACCACCAAGATTCTGGCCGATGCCGCCATCCTGGGCAAGATCGACTTCTTACGGGGTCTTAAGGAAAACGTCATCATGGGCCGGCTGATTCCGGCGGGCACCGGTCTAGGTCAATACCGGGAACTGGATATCAAGGTGGCCGAGGAAGAAGGGGCGGAACTTGCAGAAACCGCGATGCTGGAGAGTCTGCCCGAGGCCGAGGGGGCGACCGAGAGTTTGCCCTTGGAATAAAAGATTGACAGTAATATAGGCAGTAAATTATAATTTGTTGTTTTGCCGACTTCAAAAACTAAGCAGTCTCAAGGGGAGTGGCTATGCCCACTATTAACCAACTGATCCGCAAGGGCCGAGAGAAACTCAAAAAACGCACCGCTTCGCCGGCCCTGCAAAGCTGTCCCCAAAAGCGGGGGGTGTGCGTCAGGGTTTATACCACTACCCCCAAAAAACCCAATTCCGCCCTGCGCAAAGTGGCCCGGGTGCGCCTCACCAACGGCATCGAGGTGACCACGTACATCCCCGGGGTGGGCCATAACCTGCAGGAACATTCCGTGGTCCTGATTCGGGGCGGCCGGGTGAAGGATTTGCCCGGGGTAAGGTACCATGTCATCAGGGGCATCCTGGATGCCTCGGGAGTTCAGGATCGTCGTCGGGGGCGGTCCAAGTACGGGGCCAAGCGGCCCAAGTGAGGCAGTTGACAGTGGCCAGTAGGCAGTTGCCAGTTAAAAGAACTCGGGAAACCATTAATCATTAACTACTGACTACTAAACGAAGGTAGGAAGCCATGCCCAGAAAAGGCGGAGTGGTCAAGAGAGCCGTCATTCCAGACCTGAAATTTAACGATGTCCTGGTGAGCCGCTTCATCAACGGCCTGATGGAACGGGGCAAGAAAAATGTGGCCAAGCGCATCCTGTATAACGCCCTGGACCTCATCGGCCAGCGCGGCGCCGACGAGCCCCTCAAGGTCTTTCACCAGGCCGTGGATAATGTCAAGCCTCTGATCGAGGTGAAGTCCCGCCGGGTGGGGGGCGCCACCTACCAGGTGCCGGTGGAAGTGCGGGCCGATAGGCGCATCTCCCTGGCCATCCGCTGGCTCATCAATTTTGCCGCGGCCCGGGGCGAAAAGTCCATGGAGGCCAAATTGGCCGGAGAACTGCTGGACGCGGCCCAAAACAAGGGCGCGACCGTCAAGAAACGGGAAGATACTCATAAAATGGCCGAGGCCAATAAGGCCTTTGCCCACTATCGCTGGTAGCCCACTGGTAGAAAACTGGTAGAAAAATTTGCCACGACAGACCCCGTTACACCGGGTACGGAATATTGGGTTTATGGCCCACATCGACGCCGGTAAAACCACCACCACGGAGCGCATCCTCTTTTACACCGGGGTGACGCACCGCATGGGAGAGGTGCATGAAGGCCAGGCCGTGATGGACTGGATGGCCCAGGAACAGGAACGGGGCATCACCATCACCTCGGCAGCCACCACCTGCTACTGGAAGGACTATCGCATCAATATCATTGACACTCCAGGGCATGTGGACTTCACCATCGAGGTGGAGCGGTCCTTAAGGGTATTGGACGGGGTAGTGGCGGTTTTTGACGCGGTGGCCGGGGTGGAGCCCCAATCCGAGACGGTCTGGCGCCAGGCCGACCGCTACGGCGTGCCTAGATTGGCCTTCGTCAACAAGATGGACCGGGTGGGGGCCGACCTCTCCCGTTGCGTGAACATGTTAAAAGAGCGCCTCAAGGCCAACCCGGTGCTGGTGCAGCTGCCCCTGGGAGAAGCAGAGCGCTTTAAGGGCTTGATCGACCTGATCGCCATGAACGCCATCGTTTACGACGAGGCGGCTCTGGGGACGGAATTTAAGGTGGGCGAGATTCCTGGCGATTACCGGGAACTGGCCGAGGAAAACCATCTCCGGCTGTTAGAGGCCCTGGCGGAAGTGGATGAAGGGATCATGGAGCTTTATCTGGCCGACGAGCCGGTGTCGGCGGAGGCCATGAAGGCGGCCTTGCGTCGGGGGACTATTGGCTTGCAGGTAGTGCCGGTGCTGTGCGGCTCGGCCTTCAAAAATAAAGGGGTGCAACCCTTGTTGGACGCGGTGGTGGACTATTTGCCGTCGCCGTTGGATATCCCTCCCATTAAGGCGCTGGACCCCAAAGGTGAGGTGGTGGAGCGCCCGTCCGCGGATGACGCCCCTCTGGCCGCCCTGGCCTTCAAACTGCTGTCCGACCCCTTTATCGGTAATCTTACTTTTTTAAGGGTGTATTCCGGGATGTTGTCTTCCGGGTCCAGCGTGCTCAATGCCACCAAGGGGATCAAGGAGCGCATCGGCCGGCTGCTCAAGATGCACGCCAACAAACGGGAAGAGATCGACACGGCCTATGCCGGGGACATTGTCGCCGCGGTGGGGCTGAAAAATACCACCACCGGCGACACCTTAGCGGATGAACGCCGCCCGGTGGTGCTGGAGGCCCTGCTCATCCCGCAGCCGGTGATTGATATCGCCATTGAGCCCAAAACCAAGGCGGATCAGGATAAGCTGGGGCAGGCTTTGGGCAAGATCGCCGCGGAGGACCCGTCTTTCAGGGTGCATACCGACCAGGAAACCGCCCAGACCATCATCTCCGGCATGGGGGAACTCCACCTGGAGATCATCGTGGACCGGTTGATGCGGGAATTCAAGGTGGACGCCCGGGTGGGCAGACCTCAGGTGGCTTATCGGGAGACCATTACCACCGAGACGCAGGCGGAAGGCAAATTTGTGCGGCAGACCGGCGGCCGCGGCCAATACGGCCATGTGGTGTTGGAACTTAAGCCCCTGGCCGCGGGCAGCGGCGTGGTCTTTGAAAATAAGATCGTGGGCGGGGTGGTCCCCCGGGAGTACATCTCGCCGGTGGAGAAAGGCATTAGAGAAGCCGCGGCCACCGGGATTTTGGGCTATCCCATGGTGGATGTGGAGGTGGCCCTGGTGGATGGCTCCTACCACGAAGTGGACTCCTCGGAGCGGGCCTTTTTCATCGCCGGCTCCATAGGATTCAAGGAAGGGGCCCGGAAGGCCCGGCCGGTGCTGTTGGAACCCGTCATGGACCTGGAAGTGGTGACCCCGGAAGATTTCGTGGGAGAGGTGATGGGAGAATTAAACGCCCGACGAGGCCGGATCACCGGCATGGAGAGCCGGGGAAGTACCCAGATCGTCCACGCCCAGGTGCCCCTGGCCACCATGTTCGGCTACGCCACAACTTTGCGGAGCGGCACCCAGGGCCGGGCCACCTTTACCATGCAGTTTGATCATTACGAGCCGGTCTCCTCCTCCCTGGCGGAGGAGATTTTGGGCCGGCGCTTAAAAAGCGCTTGACCCCATTGACCTCAGGAGGGAGCCCAGATGGCCAAGAAGAGATTTGAGCGCAAGAAGCCGCATGTGAACGTGGGGACCATCGGTCACATCGACCACGGCAAGACCACCTTGACGTCGGCCATAACCAAGCATTTGGCGAAGAAGGGGCTGGCCCAGTATATTCCTTTTGACCAGATCGACAAGGCGCCGGAGGAAAAAGAGCGGGGCATCACCATCGCCCTGGCCCACGTGGAGTACGAGACGGCCAACCGGCACTACGCGCATGTGGACTGTCCGGGCCATGCGGACTATATCAAGAACATGATCACCGGCGCGGCCCAGATGGACGGGGCCGTCCTGGTGGTGGGCGCGGACGACGGTCCCATGCCCCAGACCCGGGAGCATATTCTCCTGGCCCGGCAGGTGGGCGTGCCCTATATCGTGGTCTTCTTAAATAAAGTGGACCTGGTGGACGACCCGGATTTGATCGAGCTGGTGGAGCTGGAGTTAAGAGAACTGCTCACCAAGTACGATTTTCCCGGGGACGACATTCCCATCATCAAGGGTTCGGCCTTAAAGGCCCTGCAGGCGGACGACCCTTCCGACCCGGCGGCCAAGCCGGTGTTTGACCTCTTGGAGGCGCTGGACTCTTACATCCCGCTGCCGGTGCGGGTCATTGACAAGCCTTTCCTGATGCCCATCGAGGACGTGTTTTCCATTTCGGGCCGGGGCACGGTGGTCACCGGCCGGGTGGAGCGGGGCATCGTCAAGGTAGGGGACGAAGTGGAGATTGTGGGTTTTGCCCCCACCCAGAAGACGGTGTGCACCGGGGTGGAGATGTTCAGAAAGATTTTGGACGATGGCCGGGCCGGGGACAATGTGGGCCTGCTGCTGCGCGGCATCAAGAAGGACGAAGTGGAGCGGGGCCAGGTGGTGTCCCAGCCGGGTTCCATCACGCCGCACACGCGTTTTAAGGCGGAGGTGTACGTGCTCACCAAGGAAGAAGGCGGGCGGCACACCCCGTTTTTTACCGGCTACCGGCCGCAGTTTTACCTGCGCACCACGGATGTCACCGGGGTGGCGAAACTGCCGGACGGGGTGGAGATGGTGATGCCCGGGGACAATGTCTCCATGGAGGTGAACCTGATTACCCCCGTGGCGCTCGAAAAAGAACTGCGCTTTGCCATCCGGGAAGGCGGCCGCAC
>JAUXZG010000012.1 GCA_030694005.1 Desulfobaccales bacterium
GTCACCATCCTGAGGAAAGCCAAGATCATCCAGGAGTTGAAAAAGGCGGCCCAAGGTGTCCCGGAGATCTATCTGGCCCCGGACCCGGACCGGGAAGGGGAGGCCATCGCCTGGCACATCGCCGAGGCCCTGGGAGAGGAGAACCACCGCTTTCACCGCGTGCTGCTCCTGGAGATTACCCCCAAGGGCCTCAAGGAGGCCCTGGCGCATCCAGTGGCGCTGGACCGCGCCCTCTATGACTCGCAGCAGGCCCGGCGCATCCTGGACCGCCTGGTGGGCTACCAGATCAGCCCCTTGCTCTGGCAAAAGGTGAAGGCCGGTTTGAGCGCCGGCCGGGTGCAGTCCGTGGCCCTGCGCCTGGTGTGCGACCGGGAGCGAGTGATCCTGGCCTTTGTGCCGGAAGAATACTGGTCCCTCACCGCCTGCCTGGAGGGGAAGCTTCCTCCGCCCTTTGCCGCCAGCCTGATTAAGCACAAGAATAAAAACCTCAAACCCGGCAATGTGGTGGAGGTGGAACGGATTTTAGAGGCCCTGGAGGATACCGAATTTAAGGTGGCCAAGGTTGAGGAAAAACCCCAGCGGCGGCATCCGGCCCCCCCCTTCATCACCAGCTCTTTGCAGATGGAGGCCAACCGCAGGCTCAAGTTTCCCCCCAAAAAGACTATGCGCCTGGCCCAGCGTCTTTACGAAGGGGTGGAATTGGGTCCCGAAGGCCCGGTGGGCCTAATCACTTATATGCGCACCGACTCCACCCGGGTGTCTTCCGGAGCCTTGAACGCGGTGCGCCAGTTCATCCAGCAGACCTATGGGGACGCCTATCTACCCCCTAAGCCCCAGTTTTACAAAAGCCCCAAAGGGGCCCAGGAGGCCCATGAGGCCATCCGCCCCACCGGCGTGGCCCAACGGCCCCAGGACCTGAAGCCGTTTTTGACTCGGGAGGAACTGGCCCTCTACGACCTCATCTGGCGGCGCTTCGTAGCCTCCCAGATGGAGTCGGCTGTTTACCAATTGACCACCGTGGACGTGGCTGCCACCGATTATCTCTTTCGGGCCACGGCCTCGGTGCTCAAGTTCCCCGGATTTATCACTCTTTATCAGGAGACTCGGGAAGGAGAGGAGAAAGCAGGTCCGGACAAGCTGCCCCCTTTAAAGGTCGGAGAGCTTCTGACCTTGCGGGACCTGGACCCCCAGCAGCACTTCACCAAACCGCCGCCGCGCTACACCGAGGCCAGCCTCATCAAGGAACTGGAGGTACAGGGCATCGGCCGGCCCAGCACCTATGCCACCATCTTAAGCAACCTCCTGGACCGCCTCTACGTGCTTAAACTCAAGGTGGGCCTGCGCCCCACCGAAATGGGCCTGGTGGTCAGCGACCTGTTGGTGGCCAGTTTTCCGGATATCTTAGAGCCCAAATTTACCGCCAAAATGGAGGGGGACCTGGACCGCATCGCCGAAGGCCAGGTCTCCTGGCAGGAGATCATGAAAAGCTTTTATGGGCCTTTTGCCCTGGACCTGGAGAAAGCCAAGGCCGGGATGGCCAAGGTCAAGGGCTTCCCCACCGGCCTCAAATGTCCCCAATGCCAGGCGGAACTGCTCCTGCGCTGGGGCAAGGCCGGAGACTTCCTGGGGTGTTCCGCCTATCCCACTTGCAGCTTCACCCAGAACTTCAGTCGGGACCCTCAGGGTAATATTGTCCTGCCGGAGATGGAACCGGCCATGAGCGCGGCCCAGGAACAAGAGGCGGGAAAAAGCCCTGGCGTCCTTAAGAAGAGCCCGCCCACCGGGCTAAAATGCCCCCATTGCCAAAAAGAACTGGTGCTGCGGCGGGGCAAGCTGGGAGAATTTTTAGGTTGCTCCGGCTACCCCAAATGCAGCTTCACCCAGAACTTCACCCGGGACCCCCAGGGCAATTTGCTGCCCGTGGCCCCAGAGAAGGAAACCGGCGCCTATCCCTGTCCCCGGGAAGGGTGCGCCGGACACCTGGTGAAGCGCAAGTCCCGCCACGGCTTTTTTTACGGCTGCAACCGTTATCCCACCTGCCAGTTCACCCTGAACCAGCCGCCCCTGGACCGGCCCTGCCCCCAATGCCAGTTCCCCTACCTGACGAAAAAAGGCAAAAAACTGCTCTGCCCCCGGGAAAACTGTAACTACCAGGAAACCCCCAAAAAAGATGAGACGGTTAAGACTTGATGGAGAGGTTTGGGGGAGGGGGCTAAGGGCCGCAGGCCCTTACCCTTACAAAAAAGTTTCCCCGACCCTCCCCTCAAAACCTCTTCCCGAAATCACCATCATCGGCGGGGGGTTGGCGGGGAGTGAGGCGGCCTGGCAGGCGGCTCGGCGGGGGGTCCGGGTGCGTCTTTATGAGATGAAGCCTTTAAAATTTTCTCCGGCCCACCACTCCCCCCTGTTGGGCGAGCTGGTGTGCAGCAACTCTTTAAGGGCCGACAGCCGGGAAAGTGCCGTGGGGCTCCTGAAAGAGGAGATGCGGCGTTTGGGCTCCCTCATCATGGAAGCGGCAGAGGCCACCCGGGTGCCCGCGGGCAAATGCCTGGCGGTGGACCGGAATGCTTTTGCGGCCCATATCACCCAGGCGTTGGAGAGCTTGCCCCAGGTGGAGATTGTCCGTCAAGAAGTGACCGGCCTGGATCCGAGCCGGCCCACCATCGTCGCCACCGGGCCCCTCACCTCTGAGCCCCTGGCCGCGGCCCTGGGCCAACTCACCGGCCAGGAGCACCTCCACTTCTACGACGCCATCGCCCCCATCGTCGAGGCCGACTCCATCGACATGACTAAAGTCTTTCGGGCCTCCCGTTATGGGGCCGGGGATGATTACCTCAACTGCCCCTTCACCGAACCTGAGTACGCGGCCTTTTATCAGGCCCTGAGCAGCGCCGAGTCGGTGCCTTTCAAGCCCTTCGAGGAGCCCCGCTACTTTGAAGGCTGCCTGCCACTGGAGGTTATGGCGGCCCGGGGTTATCTCACCCTGGCTTACGGTCCCCTGAAACCCGTGGGCCTGATTGACCCCCAAACCGGCCGGCAGCCTTTCGCGGTGGCCCAACTGCGGGCCGAAAACCGGGAAGGCACCCTTTACAACCTGGTGGGCTTCCAGACCAAACTGAAGTACCCTGAGCAGGAGAGGGTCTTCCGACTCATCCCCGGTCTTGAAAAGGCTGAGTTCGCCCGCTTGGGGTCCATCCACCGCAACACCTTCATCCACTCCCCGGGGCTGCTCTCTCCTTACCTCAATTTTCTGAAATATCCCCATATCTTTCTGGCCGGGCAGATTACCGGGGTGGAGGGCTATGTGGAATCCACCGCCATGGGCCTTTTGGCCGGAATCAACGCCGTTGCCCAGGTTATGGGCCGCCCTCTTATCACCCCGCCCCGGGCCACGGCCATGGGAGCCTTAATCCACCACCTGACCAACACCGCCACCAAAGACTTCCAACCCATGAATGTCAACTTCGGCCTCTTCCCGCCG
>JAUXZG010000019.1 GCA_030694005.1 Desulfobaccales bacterium
GCGGATTTCAGGGCCTGCGACTGGGGCAGGGGGGTCGTCTAATCGCATCACATTGTGCAAGGCCTTTCTTTTGGTGTCGGGCAGAAAGCCATTGGCGATCAGCGCAAGTGGACGTCGAGGTGCGCCGCGGTACGTTTGCCGGAGCAGGGTCGTCTTCGCGGTCGACACGTTGGTCGCCGCATGATTGGTGTTCGCGGGTGGGCCTTCCTATGTCTGATCCGCACTCAGCTGAGGTGTCAGCGGTGCATCCCCCTGCACGAAAGGCCCGACCTACGTCCCGGCAGGGACGCTTCGGCGCGCTCAAGATCCGAGCGCTATTCCCATAGTTTCATGCATTTGGCCTCATGCCTCGTTCAAACAGTGTGCCATCCCGCAACATCGCGTGCATCGTAACCGCCAGCTTCCTTGCCAAAGCAACAGCTGCGCGTTTGAAGCCGATGCGTTCCCTGAGCTTCAGGCCCCAGGTCCGCAGGTCGCTTTCGGCCGAGCTGCGGGTCAGAATGACGGATGCGGCTTCGTAGAGCAGGCCGCGAAGGTGATGATCCCCTCGGCGAGATATGTGGCCCTTATAGTCGATCTCACCAGACTGATACCGCCGGGTTGTCAGGCCGACCCAAGCGCCGACTGATCGGGACTTCCGGAAGTTGCCGGGGCTTTCGATCGCCGTGACAAACGAGGTCGCGGTGATCGCACCCACTCCCGGGATCGACATTAGGATACGGCAGCCATCGTTGTGTCTGGCTTCTGCGGCAATCTGGCGGGCAAGTAGGGCGGCCTGCAGACGGGTTGCGCACCAGGCCTCGAGCATCGGTAGCAAGATTGCTGACAACTTAGGCTGATCGGAGAGAAGTCGACGCACATGTGCTTCGAAGGTGCTTCCCTTGCCAGAAGGAATGAGCAGACCGAAGGTTTTCATGAACCCTCTGATATGATTGGAAACATCGACTGTGATCCTGACCAGCCGGTTCCTGGCCGCGATCAGAGTCCGCGCCAGCATGCTGTCAAAGCCTTTTACCCTCACATCCCGGAAGTAGCCGATCTCGGCCAGATGTGCCAGACCGTCGGCATCGTTTGCGTCTGTCTTGTTCGGTGCCATGTCGAGGGCCGACTTGGCGTGCCGGGCATCGATGCAGATCGCAGGCAAGCCCTCGGCACGGAGGGCATGATAGAACCAAACCGACAGGGGCCCGGTCTCGAAGACGATCCGGTCGACTGCTGGTGCCCGCTTGCGCACCAGCTGCGCGATCACCGCTGGGTCGGACACACATTTCCCGCGCCAAACACGCTCTCCGTTGCGTCGGATCGACACAGCGGTCTCTTTCATTGAAACGTCGAGGCCGATACATTCCTTCATGGCTGTTCTCCATCAGATGTTTGGGCCCGGCGTCCAGTCGAGAGCCCGTATCTTCATCTTATCGGGGAACAGCCACCCTCCCAGCCTCGTCGAGGCTCAGGGGACTGAGGGCCCGCGATTACCCCATGTCTGATCCTCGGTTGAGACGCGCGCATAGCCGATCAGGGGCATCAAAA
>JAUXZG010000037.1 GCA_030694005.1 Desulfobaccales bacterium
CCACACCCCCTCCCCCAACCCCTTAAGGTGGTATAATTGGTTGGGTAAGGCGGGGCCTTTGGCCCCGCATCCTCCGACCCCCATAAATGGGGTTGGGAGGGGAGTTTGAGGGGAGGGTGGGGGAACACTTACGAAAAATTCCCCCAGCCCTCCCCTCATAACTTACAAATAACTGGCGGAGAGAGAGGGATTCGAACCCTCGGTGGAAGTTTCCCCCCACACTCGCTTAGCAGGCGAGCACCTTAGGCCAGCTCGGTCATCTCTCCGCTTCCGGCCAGACAAAAAATTAAGGCCACTAAGGCCTCATGCTTATATTCTATAAGAGCGGCTTCCCAATATCAATCACTTATATAGATTTCTATTGATATTAATGCGCAGCATATTTGCCAAAACATCTTTCGACAAATCCAAGTGGGGTCTCGCCATGCAAAAATAAACGGCCCCGGTTGCTAAGAATACCTGAAGGGTGGAATGGAAAATTATCTTTAGTTGTGGCAATACAATATGGTTCATGTCCCATATCCTTAATTATCCTAAGAACGGATATGTCTCGTCCCTGATAGGCGCCATGACAGCCCCAAGCTACAATAACTAAATTGGCCCTTTTTAATGCTGCTTTTATATAATAATCATTTTGTGGACCTATTATATCACCTATTTTATTTTTTAAAATTCTCGGTTTTGAGGTTCTAAATGCAAAAAGATTAACTACTTCGACTGATCCAAACTTATAAAATTTATCTCTTACTTTAAGTCCATTTTTAGCTATATCATCGCAGTATTTACTTGACCTTGTGAGTTTTAAGTGATTTCCCGTTTAACAATTGAACATTATGAAAACCAATCGAGGCAGAAAATGTTCCCAAACTCGCCAGAGACTATATCTGTAAGGGGCATTTTCCCAGTCTTCTTGGCTAAATATAGCACCACTATCAATATATTCTTTTAGAGAATCTTCATGTAGCTCCCAGTTTCCATCAGGAAGTTCTTTTGCAATCATGAAAAAACTCCCTTTCTTATAATTGCCTAATTCAAAATCAGGACAACATCTGGCGGAGGGAGAAGGATTCGAACCCTCGGACCTTCCGGTCTGCGGTTTTCAAGACCGCCGCCTTAAGCCACTCGGCCATCCCTCCGCCTCTTAAATTAATTAACATCGCCCCTGGGGATTGTCAATCTAAGTGGGCGGTATGATGTTGGGATAGGCTGCGGCCAAAAGGTCGCAGCCTACCCCAACAAAAACTTTTCGGGGTTGGGGGAGGGGGTGTTGGGGGAGGGGGCAGGGGCCAACGGCCCCTGGCCCACTCCCCCAACATACCTCCTCTACTCACCCCCGCCGGTCTACGATACGCACCGCCTTGCCTTCGCTTCGGGGCAAGGTATGGGGTTCCACCAGTTCCACCCGGGGGGTAATTAGCAGTTCGCTTTTCAGCGCCTCGGTGATGCGCCTTTTAAGGCCCTGGAGGTATTTGAGGTCCTCCTTAAAGAAGCTTTCCTTAACCTCCACCTTGACGTGCATCTGGTCGTGGAAATCTTGTCGGGTTAATTCCACCAGGTAATTGGTGGCCACCTCCGGCATAGCCATGAGCACCTGTTCAATCTGGATGGGAAAGATGTTTACCCCTTTGATGATCAGCATATCGTCAGTGCGCCCCCGGATGCGGGAAATCCGGCGGTGCGTCCGGCCACAGGGGCAGGGGGTGGGATCATAAGAGGCCAAATCCCGGGTGCGATAGCGCAGCAGCGGCATGCCCTGGCGGGTAAGGTTGGTGAATACCAATTCTCCAAGCTCGCCCGGGGCTACGGGCTCTTCGGTCCTGGGGTCGATAACCTCCAACAGGAAGGAGTCCTCCCAGACATGCATGCCGTTTTGCTCCGGACATTCAAAGGCAACCCCCGGCCCGTTCATTTCCGAGAGGCCGTAGGAGTTGTAGGCCTTAACCCCGTAGGCCGCCTCGATGCGGCGGCGGGTGTCTGCAGAATGGGGTTCGGCCCCGATAAAGGCGAGGCGCAGAGGCAAGCCCCGGGGGTCCAGGCCCCGCCCCGCAAAGGTGTTGAGGAGATAGAGGGCATAGCTGGGGATGATGTGGATGGCGGTGGTGCCGAATTGCAGCATGAGTTGGACCTGGCGGAGACTGTTTCCGGCCCCGGCGGGAATGGTCAAGGCCCCCAAGCGCTCCGCCCCATGATGAAACCCCAACCCCCCGGTAAACAGGCCGTAACCCATCATGTTCTGAAACACATCTTTAGGGCGCAGGCCGGCCATATACATGGAGCGGGCCACCAGATCGGCCCAGGCGGCGATATCGGCGCGGGTATAGTAGATCACCGTGGCCTGACCGGTGGTGCCGGAGGACGCATGGAGGCGCACCATTTCTTTAAGCGGCCGGCAGAGCATCTTAAGGCCCTGGATTCTTAGGTCGTCTTTGGTGGTAAAGGGCAGCCGCCTAAAGTCCTCGAGGCTCTTTAGGCTTTCCGCCGAGAGGCCGGCCTTCTCAAACCGCTTTCGGTAAAAAGGGCTGTTACTTGCCTGACGGACGGTTTCTCGCAGACGCTCAAGTTGCAGCTGGTTTAATGCCACGGCCTTTAAGGTTTCGACGGACCTGTCCCAATACACCTAAGCTCTCCTCTTATCCTTCAAGTTCCGGCTCCCGGCTTGTTTTATTCACCTCAAAACTGTCTGTCAAGAACGACGGGGCAAGAAAGAGGCTGAAGCCGAACCAGCAGCTAGGCCCTTCCCAGAAATTGGGGGAAGGGGCTAAGGGGCGTAGTCATACAAAGTTGCCGTCAAAAAAGTAATATAGGAAGAACTTGTAGGGGCGCAATTTATTGCGCCCTTAAGGGCGTGATGAATCACGCCCCTACGGAAAAATACCTTTATGGAGGCACCTTGGTATCAGTTGCCAGTGGTCGGTGGCCAGTTTTAGCCTGGTTGTAAACTGACCACTGACCACTGTCGTTCTCCTGGCCTTCCCCCCACCCAAATTCTGCCGTTGGTAAGAAAGTCATTTAAGGATTTCTTCCCCAGGGTAGGTTGAAAGGCAGTTTAAACGCGGGCCAGCGGAAGACGCTCAGCACATTGGAGAAGTCATCAGTCCAGAGGCCCGCCTGGGGGTTTTTAGCTAGCGCCGTCCAGCGCTGGTCCGCGGCCAACTCCCCCAGATCGGCCTGGGTGCGGGCCATCACCACCCACATGGAGCGGATATAAAAGGCGTTTTGCTCCGCCTCGCTGACCCAGTTATCCTGATAGAGGCAGACCAGACCGGCATCCTGGGCCAGGTTGCCGAACACGGGCATAAGGTTGAGGTAGCGGTTGCTGATGTTGAAAGCCAGCAGGCCGCCCTCGGCCAGTTTGGTGAGGTAGAGTCTGATGGCCTCCCGGGAGATGAGGTGCAGGGGCACCGCGTCGGAGCTGAAGGCGTCGAAGACGATCAGGTCGTAGTGGCGGTCCGGAGCCTGCGCCAGGGTGAGCCGGGCGTCACCCAGTACCACCTCTACCTGAGCCGGGCAATCCTTTAAAAAAGTAAAATAGCGGGGGTCCCGGGCAATCCGTTCCACTGCGGGATCAATTTCATAAAAGG
Source organism: Desulfobaccales bacterium (assembly GCA_030694005.1). Classification (GTDB taxonomy): domain Bacteria; phylum Desulfobacterota; class Desulfobaccia; order Desulfobaccales; family 0-14-0-80-60-11; genus JAUXZG01. Next base: position 3,582 of record JAUXZG010000037.1, read on the forward strand.
TCCAATGCTGCTTGGGCCAGGCGTAACAGGCCATGGTGCCGGTACCCAGACCGATAATGGCGACATTTTGGTGTCGGGGTTTATGGGAAAATGCAGTAAACACCTGGCCGATGGGGCCGGAGGCATGAAAATAGGTCAACGGTTCCCGGCGGCGGGCCAGTTCCAGGCTCTGGGCCCCGTGGAGGGTGGTGCCATGGTAAAGCATGTGGTATTGCCGGACCGTATCGGTCCTTACCTGGAGGACCCCAAAGAAGCTGCGCTCCTGGTGCATCACCGGATACTGCCCGCTGGCGTACAAAACGCCGCCCAGCATGATCACTGCCACCCCCAACCCAAACCTCAGCGGCCGCGGCGCGAAGCTGTAGCAGACCATCGCCGCCCCGCCGGAAATAATGATCATGGCCCCGGTGATGGCCACCTCCGCGGCGCTGGCTTGCACCATCAGGATAAGCACCGCCAGGAGGACGCCGAAGGTTAGGGGTAGGCCGAAATCAAGTATGAGGTCCCAGGGCTTCCTGGTGTCGGCGGTTAACTGGGGCCTGAGGAGGCAGGCCAGGACGATGATCAGGGGATATTCCACCACCGTCTTGAAAATTAGGGGAGCCAACAGGGCATTGAACAACCCCCCCAGGACGCCCCCCACTGACAGCCACAGGTAAAATTCGGTAAGATTGGCGGCCGGCGGCCGGCTGCGGGCCAGTTCCCCATGACACACCATGGCGGTGAAGAAGAAGGCTACTAAGTGCAGGGGGAGAACCAGATTCCCTTCCGCCGGCAAGCCCCAGAGAAACAGGAGGGCCAGGGGCAGTATAAGAAAGGGTTGGAGCCGCACCATCAGCTCGTGGCTCAAGATGGGCCGGCGGGCGAAAACCAGGACAAAGCTGAGCAGATAAAGGCTTAACGGCATCACCCAGAGCAAGGGGACCGAGGCGATGTCGGTGGTGATATAGGTGGTCACCCCCAAAAGCAGGCTGGAGGGAGCAAAGGACAACAATACCCACCAGAGGCGACGGCCCACCGTGAGCGCCTCCCCCTCAGCAGCCCCTTCCGGCCGGGTTGGCGCCAGGGACGCCGGGCCGGGCTCTGGGGCCTTAGGCGCAACTGACGGCGACCGCCACAACAGCACTCCACAGACGGCGATCAATAGGGCCAGCAGCCCGTAACCCACGCTCCAGGCCCGGGTTTGCTCGGCCAGGTGCAGATACGGCTCCAGCAAAGTGGGATAGGCCAGCAAAGCCACCATACTCCCCAGGTTGCTGGCCGCATAGAGAAAATAGGGGTCTTGGGCGGCGCGGTGGCCGGTATGGGAGAACCACTTCTGGAGCATGGGCGCGGTGGCGGAAATCACGAAGAAAGGAAACCCCACCGACACCAAAAGCAGCAGAAACAGCCAGGGAATGGGGCTGGCTGTCACCGGCGGGGTCTGCCCCGCCCCGACGCCGATGGGTAGGACCAGCAAGGCCAACATCAGCCAACCCAGGTGCAACACCGCCTGCCAGCGCACCCCCAGCCATCTGGCGCTCACATGGGCATAGACATAGCCTGCCAAAAGGGCCCCCTGATAAAAAACCAGGCAGGTGTTCCACACCGCCGGGGTGCCGCCCAACAGGGGCAGCACCATCTTGGTGAACATGGGCTGCACCCAAAACAGCAGGGTGGCGCTGACGAACAGGGAGAGGGCAAAAAATCCCAGCAAATCAAGTACCTTGGCACCGAGGCAAGCAACCGTGACTTAAGTCACCTGCCGCCCCCGCGCAGATTATGCCGGCTATGATTAAAAGGGGAGTTAAACCTGGCCGGTTGGGGTGACGACAATTGCCTCCAGTTAAAATTACCCTACCAACGCCTGGCCATAACACTGGCCCAGAGGCTGAGCAAAACGCCCACCCCGGGCACCACTATCAGAAAATAGATTTTGGCTTATTGCCTTAGCTTCGAAAATGTAACGGTTTTGGCATTAAGACAAGCAGTGATCATCCGATTAAACATTTGTGGTTCCCAGAAGCGTCGGTTAAAACGGTAGCAAAATCCCCCCAGATATCGGGGCAGGTGTTTGTCGCTTACGCCATGATAAACTCCACGAATATTGCCTTTGACATTGGCGATGAGGGTATGCACCCAAGGAAACAGCGTGACCGCATTTTCCCCGGAACCGGTGACCACCGGTTCATGGCGTTGCGGCAGAGAGGCGATGACGCCGTAAGCCTGCCAACCATACGTGCGGGCGATGGCCTCTGGCGCCAGGCATTCTCGCACTATTCCTTGAATGTCGGCAGCCCCTACTTTCGGGACTTGGCGCATGACGGCAAACCGTGGCTTATCTCCCGGGGTTTCCACGGCCACCACCACTTTGGACTTGCCCGCCGCTCCCCGGCCACGTTTGCCCGGTTTGGGCCCCCCAAAGTAGGTGTCATCCATCTCGATCAACCCGGCCAGCTGGTAATGGGCATCGCGCTCCGCCATGGCCTTACGAATCTTGTGGCCCCTGACCCACACCGTCTTATAAGTCTGGATCTCCAAGATCCGCTGCAAAGACAGCATGGAGATGCCCCTTTTCTGTCGCCCCATAAGGAAGATCATCCAGAACCATTTCCTCAGGGGAGTTCTGTTCTTATGAAAAATCGTCCCAGCCATTAGCGAAGCCTGGTAACCACAGGCTTTACATGCATATAAATGACGGCACCGATGAAAGTAAGCTTGGTCATGCTGACAACGAGGACACCGATAACCCTGCGGCCAACGCAACTGAAACAGATGTTTCTGACAAGCTTTTTCGGTCCTAAACCTTTTTTGAAATGCCAGGAGACTCGGGCTTTCTTGTTGCAAAATATTTGCTCCATTTATCTAATTATTTTAATAAATTATAACTAAACTTAGGAGCAAAAGCAACAGGCGATTTTAATATTAGGGGGCTTTTTTTGTCAAGCACAATTCCCCGGACGGCCCGGGGCCTTTAAAACCCGGATATTTCGCCACCCGTCTCGGTCTCCGCCCGGCTCGGGGGGATATTTCAGGGCCTTTAGGCCAGGGGGAAAAAGGGGGGATACGCCCTCTTCTCGGCGTTTTACCGGCGGTCAGCGCTCCCCGGGCGGCGCTCAAATTGATTGCCAGCGTGAGCCAGGCTCTGCTATAGTTAACGACCGGAAACCTGAATTTTTAAGGGCTGATCAGACTGCCGCCGGCTCTGGGCTAAATCAAGCCGCAGCCACCGGCAAAATTGCGAGTATTAAATGATGCTTAGGCATTCTCCAACGCTTGCCCAACCGAACCCTCGCTTCAGGCTCAAGCTTTTAGAAGACGGTCGCGCCGCCTTGAACCTGGGTTGTGGCACCCGCATGCATCGGTCCTGGAATAATTTAGATTTCTCCCTCCATATCCTTCTGTCTCGCCATCCTGCTATATCAAATATACTCAGGAAATTGGGGGTCCTCTCCCAGGAACGTTATGAGAAGTTGCTAAGAGTTGCTCCGGATGCCATCTATTGGAACTTAGCCAAGGGTATTCCTTTTGCGGACGATACCCTTGACATTGTTTACCATTCTCATATGCTGGAACACTTTGATAGAGAGTTAGCCCCTGAGATTCTCAAGGAATGTTTTAGAGTTTTGAAAAGGAATGGCATCATTAGAGTAGTATTGCCGGATTTGCAAATATTAATAAATAAATATAACGCCTCAGTAACTTTGTTGCAGCAGAATAAAAGTGTGGCCGCCCTGGAACATCATTATCAAGCGATCTATGATCTCTTTGAGCAGATGGTCCGCCGGGAAATGGCCGGCACCCAGCAGCAGCGAAAAGTTGTGCGTCGCCTGGAAAACCTGGTAAGGGGAGATGCCTCCCAAACCGGAGAAATACACCGCTGGATGTACGATTCCTATTCTTTAGAGGAACTTTTAACCCAGGTCGGCTTCAAAGATATTCGGGTCCAGACCCCCTTTACCAGCCGCATCGCCGGCTGGACCTCCTTCAACCTGGACACCGATGCGGACGGCACCATCGATAAACCTGATTCCCTTTATATGGAAGGGGTCAAATAGATTTTAACAGAACACCATGGGCTCCCCCAAGATTGCGGACCTCAAAAATCGCCACGCCAAGATCCTTTAGGTATGAAAAACCCTGAACAGCCCTCAGAGAAGCCGCTGATATCGGTGATCACCGTTTGTCTGAATGCGGCCGAGTTCATCGAACAGACCATCTTAAGCGTCTTGTCCCAGACTTATCCCCATGTGGAATATATTGTCCTGGACGGCGGCTCCACGGATGGCACGGTGGAGATCATCCGCCGATATGAATCCCGCCTGGCCTACTGGCATAGCTGGCCGGATCGCGGCCAGACCCATGCCTTTAATTTAGGCTTGGCCCTGGCCCTGGGGGACTGGCTCCTTTACCTGAACGCCGACGACTTCTTATGGGAGCCCTCGGTGGTGGAGAAGATGGCCCCTTATCTCTTCTCCCATAAAGAGGCGGACGTGGTCTTTGGCCAAACCATCACCGTCACCCGGCAGCAGGATTCCCGGCCCGCTCCCATGCGCAAGGTCTTGGGGCATCCCTGGCGCTGGCAGGAATTTCGCTGGCAGGACACCATTCCGCACCCGTCGGTCTTTACCAATCGCCAGTATTTTGACCGGGTGGGCGGGTTCGACGAAACTTACCGGATTGCCATGGACTACGAAATCTACCTGCGGGGCGGGAAAACCCTGCAGGTCCACTACCTTCCCATCCCCGTCACCGGCATGCGCGAAGGCGGGGTGAGTCGAGAAAACGTGGTCCGCACCTTCCGCGAAGGCCGAAGAGCCTTGGATAAAAATCAGGCTCTGCCTCTAGCTCTATGCTGGCTGAACTTCTTCTGGCGGATCGGCTATTACTACCTGGGGCAGGCGGCCCATAAGGTCTTGGACCCGCTGGCCCAAAAAATCGCCTGGCCGGGCAGAAACACCGGCAGATTTTTATGAACCCGACCATCGGTCTTACGGCGGCCTCCCGGGGCGGCACTTATGGGTTGGGAGGGGGGATTGCCGGTCTATGACCTCCTTTTTAACACTCGAAGACTGCCTGGCTCCCTTGCCGCTGCCGGCAATTATGGCGGTCTTAATGGTTCTCGGCTGCCTGTATTTGGGCAGGCTTCTCAGCCGTGCCCTCCTGCCGGAGTCGCCTCAACCTCTCCACTCGGCCGCGGGATTTATCCTGGCCGCCTCCCTGGTGGCTGCGGCCGTTCATTTCCTGGCCTTAGCAGGCCTGGCCTATTCCTGGCTTCTCAAAACCATGGCCTGGGGGCTGGTGGCCTGCGGGCTCCTGGAATTAGCCCGATTAAACCCCCAGAGGTTGTTCCAGTCAGCTTGCCGGATTCAAGAGATTTTTAGGGAGCAATCTTTCTGGGGTAGAACCGCCCTAGTCTTGTTGGGCATTACCTTGGTGGGGTTAGGTCTGGCGGCCTTAGGTCCCCCCACCGACGCCGATTCCCTGGACTACCATCTGGGGGTGCCCCTGGACATCCTGCGCCATCATGGCGCCTATCCCAGGCTGGATTGGCTGCATGCCCGGCTGACGGGTTTGGGTGAATCCCTGAATATGCTGGGCCTGGCCGGGGGCACCGACATCCTTGGAGCCGCCCTGCAATTTGCCGGGATGCTGGCGGCCCTGGTGGCCGTGATTTCCCTGGCCAGGACCGATCTGGACAGGATTCTGGTGGCCATGGGCCTGCTGGGATGTCCGGTCATGATTTTTCTGGTACCCAACCAGAAGCCCCAGATGTTGCCCACGGCGGCCACCACCATTGCCCTGATCCTGATCGTCCAACGGTTTCGAGCCATTGACCCGGCCACGCTCCTTATGGCCTTTTGGTGCGCCTTTTTTGCCATGGCCTGCAAATACCCGTTTTTATTGTCCGGCGGCATCGTGGTGGGCGTGGGGCTGCTGGCCGCGTCTCGCGCCCGACTCCTGGGCCTGGCCCTGGGCGCCGCCCTGGCCGCTTATCTGGTTTTAGTCTTTCCTGTACACCTGCAAAACTTTCTGTTCTACGGAGACCCTGTCTCCCCCTTTCTGGAAAGGTGGCGTCCCCAGGCCGATGCCGCGGTAATAGGCTTTGCCGCTTTTCTCCGCACCGTTTCCGACTCTCAAAGAAACTCGTTACCCTTCCCGGTGAATCTAATCTTACCTTCTTCTATGGGAACGATTCCCACGGTCCTGGGCCTGGGAACCTTGCTGGTATTGGTGGGGTTAAGGGAACTTAAAGAACCGGGCGCCCCCAG
>JAUXZG010000044.1 GCA_030694005.1 Desulfobaccales bacterium
CCCTGCCGCCGGGGCACCCGGGTGCTCTATGAGATGATTTGCAAGGTGGCCGCGGGCCAAGGCGCCCAGGAGGACCTGGACCGGATGTTGACGCTCTCCAAGGCCATGGTGGACAGCGCCAACTGCGCCCTGGGGTGGAGCCCGTACTCTTTTCTCAAGACCACCATGGAGCGCTTTAAGGACGAATACGACGCCCACCTGGCCGGCAAGTGCCCGTTGGGGGTGTGTAAGGAAGAGGCGCCTTCCCATTAGGGGATGAAAATAATTGTAGGGGCGTGATTTATCACGCCCTTTGGGCGCAATGAATTGCGCCCCTACATAAGAAATTAGTGGCACAGGCCTCCAGCCTGTGCTCAAAGACACCGGCGAGACGCCGGTGCCACCAAAAATATTGGAATAAAGAGCTGGCGTTACCACCAATGAATTAAAGGTTGCTCTATGCTGATCGATTACCTGCCGGTACTCATTTACATGCTCATCGCCGTGGGGCTGGTGGGGGTGATTGTGCTGTTGTCCGAACTGTTGGGCAAGAAGCGCCACACCCCGGCTAAGGATATGCCCTATGAATGCGGCATGGACCCCATCGGCGACGCCCGCCACCGCTACACGGTGCGCTTCTACGTCATCGCCATGTTCTTCGTGGTGTTCGACATTGAAGCCATCTTCCTTTACCCCTGGGCGGTGATCTTCAAATCCCTGGGCTGGTTCGGGTTTGTGGAGATGTTGGTGTTCATCGGCATCTTAGTGGTGGGCCTGGTTTATGTGTGGGGCAAGGGAGCGCTGGAATGGGAATGAAAAAGATAGGTTTTTCGTTTTTAGTTTTTCGTTTTTGGTAAACGAGGAGGCGCTAACTCGATTCAAGTCGGAAATAAAAACCCAAACGAAAAACCAAAAACCAAAAACGGTCTTTTACGGAGCGCTGGAATGGGAATAGAAGAATTTTTTGTAAGTAAAAGTGGGGTGGGCCTCCATGCCCGCCGTTCCGGATGAGGGAGCACCCGCATGGGTATTGAAGAACGCTTAGGATACAACATCCTCACCACCACCCTGGAGAAGCTGGTGGACTGGGGGCGCAAGAGCAGCTTGTGGCCCGCCACCTTCGGGCTGGCCTGCTGCGCCATTGAGATGATCTGCACCGCGGCCAACCGCTGGGACATCGCCCGCTTCGGCATGGAGGCCTTTAGGGCCTCGCCCCGCCAGTCCGACCTGATGATCGTGGCCGGCACTGTTTGTAAGAAGATGATGCCCGCCATCGAGCGCATCTA
>JAUXZG010000048.1 GCA_030694005.1 Desulfobaccales bacterium
GAGATGCCGGCGCCGTGCGCCACCTGCACCACGTCTTCCACATCCTTGTAAGCCTCGGAAATCTCTTCGTCAATGGTGCCCCGGCCCGCGCCCCGGATGATGATGCCCTTGGCCGCCATTTCTTTGACGATGGAGCGGCCCTTGGCCACCTTCATGGCTGCATGTCGGGACATTTCCCTTCCGGCTCCATGGCAGGTGCTGCCAAAGGTTTCCTCCAGGGCCTTCTGGGTTCCCACTAACACAAAGGAATAGCGCCCCATGTCCCCGGGGATGAGCACCGGCTGGCCCGTCTGCCGGTAAGCCTCCGGCACCTCCGGGTGCTGGGGCGGAAAGGCCCGGGTGGCGCCTTTGCGGTGGATGCAAAGCTTCTTCTTTTTACCGTTTACCGTATGTTCCTCTATCTTAGCGATGTTGTGAGCCACATCGTAAACCAACTCCAGACCCAGGTCCCGGGGGCCCATTTTAAGTACATGCTCGAAGCTCTCCCGGACCCAATGGGTGATCAACTGCCGGTTGGCAAAGGCAAAATTGGCCGCGCCGGCCATGGCCGCCAGGTACTGCTTACCCTCCGGCGAGCTCAGGGGCGCGCAGCACAGCTGCCGGTCGGGCAGCTCAATGCCATACTTGGCGGCGGCCTTTAGCATCACCTTGATATAGTCGTCGCACACCTGGTGACCCAGCCCCCGGGAGCCGGTATGCACGATGACCGTGACCTGCTCCCGGGAAAGCCCCAGGGCATACGCCACCTGCTCATCATAGATTTCGGCCACATAGCCCACTTCCACGAAGTGGTTGCCCGACCCTAAGGTGCCTAACTGGTCCTTGCCCCGGTTTAAGGCAAATTCCGAGATGAGTTCCGGATCAGCGCCGTCGATCCGGCCCCGGGCCTCGATATGCTCCAGGTCCGCGGCGGAGCCATAACCGTTTTTCACCGCCCACTCGCTGCCATAACGCAACACTTCCTTCAAGGTGGGCAGGGAGAGCTTCAAATCCTTGCGCCGGGAGCCCACCCCGGCCGGGATATTATAGAATAGGGTGTTGACCAGTTCCTCGATGCGGGCCTCGGCTTCCTCCCGACGGAGGTTGGTGCGCAGCAGGCGCACGCCGCAGTTGATATCATAGCCCACGCCGCCAGGAGAGACTATTCCCTCCTCCAGATTAAAGGCCGCCACCCCGCCGATGGGGAAACCGTACCCCCAGTGAATGTCAGGCATGGCCAGGGACGCACCTTCGATCCCCGGCAGGGTAGCCACATTGGCCACCTGCTGGAGGCTCTGGTCCTCCCGAATCTTGGTGATCATCTGCTGGGAGGCAAAGATCAACCCCCGGGTGCGCATCTTCCCCTCCCGGGGAATCTCCCAGCGATACTCGTCAACCTGCCGAAGTTTGATTTGCGTTGCCATAGTTTTTAGGTTGAGTTGAGGGGAGAGCTGGGGGAACGCAGTTCCCCCACCCTCCCCTCAAACACCCCTCCCAACCCCCTTTATGGGGAGCTGGGGGTGGGGGTTTGGGGGTTGGGGCCAGGGGTCACAGACCCCT
>JAUXZG010000050.1 GCA_030694005.1 Desulfobaccales bacterium
CCCCGAAAATTCGCCCCATATTTAAGACTTGGCCGGGGAAAAGCCCTTGAGCAGCACATAGAAGAACGCGGTGGTCAGGAAAGTGAGGAGCCCGCTTAACAGAAAAGCCGGCGCAAAGCCGATTATCCCCAGGACGCCTCCCATAAACGCCGAACTCAGCATCATCCCCAGATAGATACAGGTGTTGTAGCCGCCCATGGCCAGCCCCCGGGACTCCGGGGGCACCGTTTCCGCAATGAGGGCCCCCAGGGGGGTGAAAGCCAGGCCCATGGTGGCCCCCAGAGCCATGGCCACCAGGACGAAGTGGACCATGCTCCGGGCTATCCCCAGGGCGGCAATGGCGCCGCCAAAGGCGATGAACCCCAGGGCCGCCAGGTTCCGGCGGTTGCCCACCCTATCGCTCAGGCCCCCGATGGGAAAGCGGGACAGGGCGTTTACCACCGCCTGCACGGCAAACACCACCCCGATTTGCCCCACATTCAGCCCCCGAAAGTCAGCGTACAAGGGAAAGAAGGTGACAAACATGCCCTGGCCAAAACAGCCCCCCAGGGTGACCAGCCAGCAACCCAGAAGCGGCCGGTTGTGCCAGAGGTCTTTAGAACTTAGGAAATTAGTGGATTTAAGGGGCTTGCGGCCCTGGTCGATTCTCATATTGGGCAGGAAAAAGAACGCCAGCCAGACGATTAACGCCGTAAAGGCCGCAGCCATGAGAAAGAGGGGGCGGAACCCCCACCCCTGGGCGAGAAACCCGCCCACCGCCGGTCCCAGACTCATGCCGCTGTATATGGCCGTGGTGTACCAGCCGTAAGAACGTCCCAGGTGGGACGCCGGGGAGATGTCCGCCACGTAGGACATGAGCGTGGGACCCACCGCCGCCAGACCTATGCCGAATAAGAGATAGATCCCCATGAGCTGCCCGGGGGTCTGGCTGAAATAAAGGAGCAGGGAAGTGACCAGAGAGATGAGCAACCCCCAGGTGACCAGGAGCTTCCGTCCCACCCGGTCCGACAGGAGGCCCAAAGGCAGGGATAAGAGCGCCATCATCAGCAAAAAAGCGGAATTGATGAGGCCCACCTGAATGGTAGTAGCGCCCAGGGAGGCCGCGAACAGCGGCACCACCGGGATTCGCATATAAGAGGCGAAGTAGGACGCAAAGGCCAGACCGCAGCAGATGAACAGCAGGGTGCCGTATGATGCCGAGGTCAAAGGTTTCCGAAAAAGGATTTTCATTTTGGGCCCGCTTCCGGCGCAACTTTTCTATTATAACAGGCCGGTTTTCCGAGAGCATCTCAATATAGATGGGGGTTAGAGGTTAGGTGGGGGGAGGGCCAGGAACCTGAGGTCCACTTACAATTTCCCCCCACGCCCCCCACCCAACCCGCATATGGTTTTAGGTTAAGTCGGGGCCAGAGGCCCCGACTTAACCTAAAAAATATACCCATAAGGAATTGGGGGAGGGGGTTTGGGGGAGGATTGTAAGGGGGCCTGCGGCCCTTTGCCCCCTCCCCCAATATCCTTTATAATAATAAAATGAATGTAGTCGAGGCCTTGATGGAGCCGGCGGCCTATCCGGAGCCTACCTTTAGGGTGGGGTTGATCCAGACCCACATCTCCTTCGTCTTTATCACGGATCATTTTGCTTATAAGGTCAAAAAGCCGGTGGACCTGGGTTTTTTGAACTTCACTACCTTAAGAAGGCGGCATCATTATCTTCAGGAAGAGCTTGTCCTGAATCGCCGCCTCTGTCCGGAGATCTATCTGGCGGTTTTGCCCATTACCGCGCCTAGCGGCAAATTGCAGGTGGGGGGAAAAGGTAAGCCGGTGGAGTATATTTTGAAGATGGTGCGCCTGCCCCAAGAGCGGATGATGGATGAAGTGGCGGATCGGGGGGAACTTGACCAGGAAATCATGGATCGCCTCAGCGCCCGGTTGGTGCCTTTCTATCGGGAAGCCGCCACCGGCCCCCGCATCAACAAGTTCGGCGAACCGGCCGTCATCGCCTTCAATCACGAGGAAAATTTTTCCCGCACCGAGCCTTTGGTGGGTGAGATGTTGAGCCGCCGGTTGTTTGAGCAGATTCGGAACTTTGCCCGGTCATTTCTGGCCCAAAGGCGAGACCTGTTTTTGCGGCGGATCCGCCAGGGCCGCATCCGGGACTGTCACGGCGATTTGCACATGAAGAATATCTGCCTAGCCGACGGCATCTATATCTTCGATTGCATTGAATTTAATCCGCGATTTCGATATGGTGATGTGGCGGCGGATATCGATTTTTTGGCGATGGACCTGGATTTTCATGGCTACCGCGACTTGAGCCGCCATTTAGTGGAGGGCTTTGCCGAGGCGGCCGGCGACCCGGAATTACTGGTAATGCTGGATTTTTACAAATGTTACCGGGCTTATGTGCGGGGCAAAATTAATGCCTTTGCGGCTCAGGATGTGGAACTTACCCCAGACGGCAGAGAAGAGGCCAGGAAGACGGCCCAGGCTTATTTTGCCTTGGCCGGGGTATATGCCCAGGAAGGGGCCCGGTGGCTCTCTTAGTGGTGGTGTTTTTCGGGTTGATGGGCACCGGCAAGACCACCCAGGCCAAGGCCCTGGGCGCGGCGCTCAATCTGCCGGTAATCCACAGCGATGCGGTGCGCAAGGGCCTGGCGGGGTTAAGGCCCACCACCCCTACGCCCGAGGAGTTCGGGAAGGGTATTTATGATGAAGATTTTTCCCGGCGCACTTATGGCGAGATGCGCCGCCTGGCCCAGGAACACCTGGCTGCCGGCCGGGGGGTGATCCTGGACGCGTCTTACAAGCGGGCCCAAGAAAGGGAATTGGTGCGGCAACTGGCCCAGGAGCATGGCGCCCAAGTGGCCTTCGTCTGTTGCACCTGTCCCCTGGAGGTGGTCAAGGAGCGCCTGAACCGCCGGACTCATAATAAAGAAGCCATCTCCGACGGGCGCACGGCGCTGCTGGCGGCCCAGGCCCAGGACTTTGACCCTTTGGAGGCCGCCGACCAGCCTTTGCTTAAGCTGGACACCAGCCGGGAAAAACAGTTGGCTACCAAAGAATTGCTGGATTTTATTACCCAACAACTCAAGGAGGAAGGAGACCCCTATGCAACCGGAAGAAGTAGTGGCCCGGGTGAAGCAGAAAGCGAAAGATAATTTTAAAACCGGCCTCAACTGAGCGGAATGCGTCTTTGAGGCGGTCTTGTCTCAAGTGGAAACGGGTTTGCCAGTGGAAACGATGTGCGTCATGACGGGCTTTGGGGCCGGAGTCGGCCACTTCGGCGACACCTGCGGCGCCCTGGTGGGGGGCATCGCGGCCTTGGGGGCGGTATACGGCCGCCGGGAGGCTCCCCATAGTCTCCAGGAAGGCAAGGAGCAGATGCTGGGCACTCCTGGCCTTTACCGCCTGTTCAACCACCTGCCCAATAAATTTAAAAAGCGCTTCGGCAGCACCCAATGCCGGCTGTTGACCGCGCAATGGCGAAAAAACTGGCTCTGCCGGGATCACGCCCTGTTCTGCCGCAGTCTCATCGTGGAGATGGCCGGGCTGGCCGCGGAGATGGCCGTGCCCAAGGACCTGGCCCGCTGGGGGTCTCTGCCTTTCGGGGAGAGCGTCGGGGGAGTGGAGTAAATGGCGGCAGAGCCACGCAAGCGCATCCTGAGCGGCATGCGCCCCACCGGCAAATTGCATCTGGGCAATTATTACGGTGCCCTGGATAACTGGCTGCGCCTCCAGGAAGAATATCAATGCTTCTATTTTGTGGCCGATTGGCACGCCCTGACCACGGAATATGAAACCCCCCAGGACATCGGCGGCTATATTAAGGAAATGGTGCTGGACTGGCTGAGCGTGGGCCTGGACCCGGACAAGAGCACCATCTTCGTGCAATCCGCCATCCCGGAACATGCGGAGCTCTACCTGATCTTCGGCATGTTTACCCCGGTCCCCTGGCTGGAACGCAACCCCACTTACAAAGACCAGCTTCAGGAACTGCCCCACAAGGACCTGGCCACTTACGGCTTTTTGGGCTATCCGGTGCTGCAGGCCGCGGATATCTTGATGTACAAAGCCGACGGGGTGCCGGTGGGGGTGGATCAGGTGCCCCATGTGGAGATGACCCGGGAGATCGCCCGGCGCTTCAACCATCTTTATCGGCCTATTTTCCCGGAGCCGGAGGTGCTGCTCACCGAGATCCCCAAGCTTACCGGCATCGACGGCCGCAAGATGAGCAAAAGTTACAACAACTGCATCTACTTGAGCGACCCGCCCGAGGTCATGCAACAGAAGGTGCGCCAGATGGTGACCGATACCCAGCGCCCCTTTAAAAAAGACCCGGGGGAGCCGGACCGCTGTCTGGCCTTCCCCTTCCACCGCTTAAACCTGCCGGAGGAACGCCTCCAGGAGATCACCACCGCCTGCCGGGCGGCGTCCCTGGGTTGCGTGGAATGTAAAAAGATGCTGGCCCTGGCCCTGACGGCGAACCTGGCCCCCATCCAGGAGCGGCGCCGCTTCTATGAAAAACACCCGGAGGCGGTGCTGGAGGTCCTGGAACTGGGCAACCGCCGGGCCCGCCGCCAGGCCCAACATACCATGAGCGAAGTGCGGGACGCGGTTTTATTTAATTTGGACTTCCAATTATGGTCTTAGCTCCGCTAAGACCATGATTGGAGCAGGTTTTGAGGGGAGGGGGCAGGGGTCTGCGACCCCTGGCCCCTTCCCCCAAAGACCATCTCCCTACTCCGAGGAACCGTGGCTGGTGAGCGTTTGCAGAAGTATTTATCCCGGTTAGGGTTGGCCTCCCGGCGCGCTGCGGAGGAGTGGATTAAGGCCGGGCGGGTGAGTGTCAACGGTCTGGTGGTCACGGAGTTGGGGACCAAAGTGGACGAGACCCGGGATGTGGTGCGGGTGGACGGCCGCCGGGTTAAGCCTGCCGGGCTGCCGGTTACCGTGATGGTGCACAAGCCCTATGGTTATGTGTCCACCACCCGTGACCCCCAGGGGCGGAGGGTGGTTACCGAGTTGGTGCCTCAAGGATGGGGCCGGCTGTATCCCGTGGGCCGTCTGGATTACGACGCCACCGGTTTGCTGCTCCTCACCAACGATGGGGCTCTGGCGCATCGGCTGACGCATCCCCGTTACCAGGTACCCCGCACCTATAGGGTAACCGTGGCCGGAGAGCCGGCCCCAGAAACCTTGCGGCAACTAACCGCCGGGGTGGAGTTGGATGGTCGTCCCGTGGCCGCGGTAGTTAAGGTGCTGAAAAGAGAGGCGGAAAAAACCGTGCTGGAGCTTACGGTGTGGGAAGGGCGCTATCATTTGCTCAAGCGCCTCATGGAGCGCCTCGGCCACCCGGTATTAAAACTGAAGCGCATGGGTTTCGGGCCCTTGCGGTTGGGAAGATTGGCCCGGGGGGCCTATCGGCTGCTCACCTCTGAAGAACTTGAAGATTTGCAAGCTGCGGTTGGCCTGAAATGACGACAGAAGAGAGTTTATCCCAACAGGAGCCGGTACCGGAGCATCCAAGGGGATGGGGCCCCTATCTTGGAGAACCCCGGCCGTGGCAACCTCCCAGGCGTCACCGGCCTTTGGTGCACCTGGTACTGTTCCTGGCCACGGTGGTAACCACCGTCATTGCCGGGGCCTTGCAGCAGGGGGTGGACCCCTTTGCCGACCCCTGGCAGCTTTTGCGTGGCATCCCCTTTTCCTTTACGCTGCTGTTGATCCTGGGCACCCACGAGATGGGTCATTATCTGGTGTCCCGCAAGCATCTGTTGGATGTGACCCTGCCTTATTTTATCCCGGCCCCGCCTATTCCTTTTATCATCGGCACCTTCGGGGCCTTTATCCGCATCCGTTCCCCCATGCAGGACAAACGGGCCTTGTTGGATGTGGGTTGCGCCGGGCCGCTCACCGGGGTGCTGATGGCGGTGCCGGTGCTCCTGGTGGGTCTGAACCTGTCCACGGTCACGATAATGTCTGGGGGGGGCCATGGCCTGGTCCTGGGAGAGCCGCTGTTGTTCAAATTTTTGAGTTGGCTGACCTTCGGCCCCTTGCCGCCGGAAGCTCATATCATCCTGCATCCGGTGGCCTTTGCCGGCTGGATCGGGCTTTTGGTCACGGCCCTCAACCTGATCCCGGTGGGCCAGTTGGACGGCGGCCATGTGTCGTACGCCCTGTTTCCGGCCCATCACCGCCAAATATCCATAACTTGCCTTTTCCTGCTGGTGGCCTGCGGGTTCTGGTTCTGGCACGGCTGGCTGATGTGGGCCCTGCTCCTCTATCTCTTGGGTTTCCGCCATCCTCCGCCCTACCATTCCTGGGTGCCTTTAGACGGCCCCCGCCGGCTTCTGGGGTTCATTACCATCCTGGTCTTCGTGCTGACCTTTACTCCCACCCCCTTTACCGTGGAGTAGGGGGGAAGTAAACAAAAAGCCGAAATTGAGGGGGCCGGGAGGAAAACTAAGTTCAACGGTTCGTAAATTCGATAATGTATATAATCCGGGGTAAACTGATCACACCCTCTCCCCCCGCTTGCGGGGGGAGAGGGCTAGGGTTGTGCTTCATAAATAATATGATATCAAAATCGAACGAAAACCTAGGCTAAGTATCTTAAAGTCCCCCTTTGAAAAAGGGGGATTTAGGGGGATTTTCCGGTAGTTATTATAAAATCCCCCCTACCCCCCTTTGCAAAGGGGGGGTAAAAAGGCGCAGTTTAAATGTCATAGTAATTATGAAGCGCCACACTAGGGTGAGGGGGGCGTCTAAAACGTCACCATATTTCTGAAATCATGTACTAAGCTGTTGGCATCCCCTGACAAAGATAAGACCGCGCCTGCTTTTAAGATTGACGGGATCCCCATGCCGATCTTCGTCTCAGAAAAGCCGGGGACCTGGGCCGGGGTTTTAGGCTGAACCGGAAAGAGGAAGCCGGGGCGACTGATTGAGGGTGAGCAAAGAAAAAGGGTCGGGGAAAAAATTCCCAGCCCCATTATCTCAACCTTGGCCGTAATTCTGAGCGACGCGCAGAATCCCGTTTCTTCACTTCGCGGCGCGGCCTGCAGAATTACCTAAAGAGCTTGCTGGCATGTATAAATTCTGCCCCCAGTGCGGCGGTCTCCTTAAGAAGCGCCTGTTAAAATCAGGCGAACCTGAACGGTTGGTGTGCACTGCCTGCGGCTTTGTGTTTTATATGGACCCCAAGCTGGCGGCCATCGCCCTGGTGCCCTTGGATGGGGGGCTGGTTCTGGTGCGCCGGGCCATTGACCCCGGTTACGGCCTCTGGGTGGTGCCCGGGGGCTTTGTGGATGCGGGAGAGCCGGTGGAGGAGGCGGTGGTGCGGGAAACCCTGGAGGAGACGCACCTTACGGTGCGGGTTAAGCGCCTTTTCAATGTCTATTCCTACCGGGATCACCGTACCGTGGTGCTGGCCTTTCTCACCGAATATCTAAAGGGAGAGCTGGCCGCCGGGGATGAAACCCTGGAGGCCCGCATCTTTACC
>JAUXZG010000063.1 GCA_030694005.1 Desulfobaccales bacterium
GGGGAGATGGTCAGGGGGCCTCAGGCCCCCTGACCATCTCCCCCCACGCTTTGTCATCAACCTGATAAGCGGCCAGGCCCGCCGCCGCCTTTCCCCCGATTTTCCCTTGGTTTATCAGGGGCCTATATGTTAGGATAATTATATTGAGGGGTAGGGCTAAAGGAAAGGAATTTTATGGAATTGATGGTGTTGGCCGGCATAGCCGCCACCTCCTTCATCGTGGCCCTGTCCGGGGCTCTGATGCCCGGTCCCTTGTTGACGCTAACCGTGGGCGAGGCGGCCCGGCGCGGCTTCTGGGCCGGACCGCTGATCATCGTGGGCCACAGCCTGCTGGAATTGGCCATGGTAGCCCTGTTGCTGCTGGGATTGGGGGCGTTCCTGAACCGCCCCTTAATCTTGGGCACCGTGGGGGTGCTGGGCGCGGCCATGTTGGGGTGGATGGGGGTTATGCTCCTGAAAGCCTCTCGCCACAGCCACCTGGAGTTCGACCCCCAAGCCAAAGCCGGCCTGCACCCGGTCTGGTCGGGCATTTTAATGAGCGCCGCCAACCCTTACTGGCTCATCTGGTGGCTTACCATCGGCCTGGGTTATGTGATGTTTTCCAGCAAATATGGGGTTGTCGGGGTGGCCCTGTTCTTTTTCGGTCATATCCTGGCGGACTTAGCCTGGTACAGCCTGGTGGCCGGCGCCGTGGCCCAGGGGCGCCGCTTCCTCACCGACCACCTCTACCGCGGCTTTCTGGTGGGCTGCGGCCTTTTTCTTTTTGCTTTCGGCGGTTATTTCGGCATCCAGGGGATAAAGTTTTTCCTTAATTCTTGAACAGGGAGCACGGCACTAATGATACAAAAGGCCCTGATGGTGGGTTTACTGGAAGTGAATTGCTACATCCTGGGGGATGAAGAGACCAAAGAAGCGGTGGTCATCGACCCCGGGGGCGATGAAGAGGAGATTCTGGAAGCCTTAGAGTACCACGGCTTGAACCTGAAACTGATCATCGACACCCACGGCCATTTCGATCATGTGGACGCCAACCAGCCCTTGAAAGACGCCACCGGGGCCCAGATCGCCATTCATAAGTTGGACGCCCACATGCTGAGCCAACCTTCGGCGGAGGCCATGTTCTTCACCGGCAACCGCCTGCGCCTGTCCCAGGCGGACATTCTGCTGAAAGAAGACGATGTCCTCACCTTCGGCAATTTCCGCCTGAAAGTGCTGCACACCCCGGGACACACCCCGGGACACATCAGCCTGCTGATGGAAAACCAACCCCTGATCTATGTGGGCGACCTGCTGTTTCAAGGCTCCATCGGCCGCACCGACTTCCCCGGCGGCTCTTTTGACGCCTTGATCAGCTCCGTGAAAACCAAAATCTTTCCCCTGGGAGACCAATACACCGTCTTCCCAGGCCATGGCCCGGTCACCACCGTCGGCCAGGAACGGCAGTATAACCCGTTTTTTTTAGGGAATTCTTAAGGGGGAGAGCCAGGGGGCAAGCCCCCTCCCCCAAAGGACCATATCACCATGACCTTCACCGGTAAGCGTATTTTATTGGGGGTGAGTGGCGGGATTGCCGCGTACAAGGCCGCGGAGCTAGTCCGCCGGTTGGTGTCGGTTCGGGCCCGGGTCAAGGTGGTGATGACCCGGGCGGCCCAGGAGTTTATGGGGCCCCTAACTTTTCAGGCCTTGAGTGGCGAGAAGGTGGGGACCGCCCTGTTTGGCCCCGGCAGTGACCCTTTAGAACATGTGTCCCTGGGGCAGGAGGTGGACGCCATTGTCTTGGCGCCGGCCACCGCCAATCTTATCGGCAAGCTGGCCGCGGGTATCGGCGATGATCTGCTCACCACCATCATGTTGGCGGCCACCAAGCCCATTCTGGTATGCCCGGCCATGAATGACCAGATGTGGGCCAACCCGGTGGTGCAGGAGAACCTGGACCGTCTTCAGGCCCGGGGGTTTCAGGTGATGGCGCCGGAGTCCGGGGACCTGGCCTGCGGCGCGGTGGGCTTGGGGCGGTTGCCGGAGCCGGAAACCATCGTGGAGGCCTTAGCCCGGCTGGTGAGCAAGCAGGATTTTGCCGGGCGCCGCGTGCTGGTCACGGCCGGCCCCACCCATGAAGATTTGGACCCGGTGAGATTTTTGACCAACCGCTCCAGCGGCAAGATGGGCTATGCCCTGGCCCGGATGGCCTGGCGCCGGGGGGCGGAGGTCTGTCTAATCAGCGGCCCCACGGCGTTAGCGCCTCCTTATGGCGTGGAGCGCCTGATGGTGCGGTCGGCCCAAGACATGCTTAAGGCGGTGCGTCAGCGCTTCCCTAAAGTGGACGCCTTGTTGATGGCGGCCGCGGTGGGGGATTATCGGCCTACTCACGCCAAGGCCCGCAAGATCAAGCGGGGGCCTCAGGAGGAGCAGTTCCAGCTGACCCCCAACCCGGATATTCTCAAAGAAATGGGCGCGTTAAAAAAGCGCCAGGTGGTGGTGGGTTTCGCCGCGGAAACCCATGACTTGGAAGATGAGGCGCGGCGCAAACTGGCGGCCAAGAACCTGGACCTCATCGTGGCCAACGACGTCAATCGGCCTGATGCCGGGTTTCAGGTGGACACCAATGAAGTAACCATCATCGCCCGGCAGGGAGAACCGTTGCGCCTGCCCTTGCTTACCAAGGAGGAAGTGGCGGAAATAATCTTGGACCGGGTGGTGGAGCTGTTGACGGCCCGGGAGCAGGGGACCACCGGTGCCTGAAGATCCGGTTAAAGAATTGCGGCAACTGGTGGTGAGCCTGGGCGAGTGGCTTAAGTATCAGCGCCGCTTGGGGAGGCTGGGGGAGCCTAAGAAAGCAGGCCCCCGGTCCCAGGAGCAGGCCCCGGTAATAAACCTGTTTCCCAATTTGACGGAGATTCGCGCCGAGCTGGGAGACTGTCGCCGGTGCAAGCTGGCTGCCAGGCGCACCCATATTGTTTTTGGGGACGGCGCCTCCCGGGCGGCTCTGATGTTTAGCGGCGAGGGTCCCGGAGAAGAAGAAGACCTGCAGGGGCTGCCCTTTGTGGGGGCCGCAGGACAGCTCTTAAATAATCTGTTGAACAAGCTGGGGTTAAAAAGGGAAGAGGTCTACATCGCCAATGTGGTTAAATGCCGCCCCCTGGGGAACCGGGACCCGGAGGCGGATGAAATCACGGCGTGTCTGCCTTTTCTGAAGAAGCAGATCAACGCCATCCGCCCCCAGGTGATCGTTACCTTGGGGCGTATTGCCACGCAGGCCCTTCTGGACACCAAGACCCCCCTGACCCGCCTGCGGGGACAATGGCAGCGGTACCGGCAAATTCCGGTGATGCCTACCTTTCACCCCTCGTATCTGCTGCGCTTTCCCAAGGAGCGCCACAAGACCTGGGAGGATATGCAGCGGGTAATGGAATTTTTGGTGGCCCATGAGGAAATTTAAGCCCCATCTCCTTATTCTCTTGACCTTATCGCTGTTCTGGACTGTTGCGGCCGGAGCTGATATAAAAACCGTTTATGTGTTGCCTGCCGTGGGGTCCATTAACCCGGGGCTGGCGGAGTTTATCCTGGACGGCATCCGCACCGCGGAAAAACAGCAGGCCGAAGCCCTGGTGATCAAGTTGGACACCCCCGGGGGGCTGGATTCCTCCATGCGGCAAATCACCCAGGCCATCATCAACGCTAAAATTCCGGTGATCGTCTATGTCTCGCCCCGGGGGGCCCGGGCGGCGTCCGCCGGGTTGCTCATCACCATGGCGGCCCATGTGGCGGCTATGGCGCCGGGCACCAACATCGGCGCGGCCCACCCGGTGTCTGTGGGCACCGGCAAGATGGACAAGGTCATGGGGGAAAAGGTGGTGAACGACATGGCCGCCTACGGCCGCTCCCTGGCCACTGAACGGGGCCGCAACGCCGATTGGGTGGAGAAGGGGGTGCGCCAAAGCGCCTCCATTACCGCTACCGAGGCCCAGCGCCTCAAGGTGGTGGAGGTGCTGGCCGATGACCAGGAAGACCTGCTGAAAAAGCTAGACGGCCGCCAGGTCCAGGTGGGGGGCAAACCGCGTATTCTGCGTATCGCCGGGGTGACCGTTAAGGAGATTCCCGAAGACCTGCGCACCAGGGTGCTAAAAAACATCGCCGACCCCAATATCGCTTATATTTTGATGATGCTGGGGTTGGCCGGCCTCTACTTCGAGCTGGCCCACCCCGGGGTGGTGCTGCCGGGAGTGGTGGGGGCCCTGTGTTTACTGCTGGCCTTTTTCGCCTTTCAGACGCTGCCCGTCAACTTTATCGGCGTCCTTTTGATTCTTTTGGCCTTTGTCTTCTTTATCCTGGAAGTCAAGGTTACCAGCTACGGGCTGCTGTCCCTGGGAGGGGTGCTCTCTCTATTTTTGGGGTCCATTATGCTGTTTCGCACGGGGGACATTGGGATGGGGATCTCCTGGGGAGTGTTGCTCCCTACCGTGATCACTGTCTCTCTATTTTTTATCGTGGTGGCGGCCATAGCCTTTCGCATCCACCTGCGGCGCTCTATGTCCGGCAGCGGTGCCCTGGTGGGAGAACAAGGGGTGGCCTATACCGACCTTGCCCCGGAAGGACAGGTCTTTGTGCACGGGGAGTACTGGAAGGCCAGGGGTGAAGAGCCCATTAAAGCCGGAGAACCCATCGAAGTGGTGAAAGTCACCAATCTTAAGCTCCTGGTGCGCCGGGTGCCACAAATTTCTTAAGGAGGCTGACATGACCCAGTACCTTACCAGTACCACTTTACTGATCGTTATCCTGGTGGTGTTCTTCCTGATGACCGCCATCAAGATTTTAAATGAGTACGAGCGGGGGGTAATCTTCCGCCTGGGCCGAGCCCTGGATTACGCCAAAGGCCCGGGCCTCATCATCCTGATCCCCATCGTGGACAAGATGGTCAAGGTCAACCTGCAGCTGGTGACCTATGACATCCCCCCCCAGGACATCATCACCCGGGACAACGTCACTATGAAGGTGAACGCCGTGGTTTATTTCCGGGTGGTTGACCCCTTAAGGGCGGTGATCGAGGTGCGGGACTACTATAGCGCCACCCAGCTTCTGGCCCAGACCACCTTGAGGAGCGTCTGCGGTCAGGTGGACCTGGACGACCTGCTGTCCGCCCGGGAGAAGGTCAATGCCCAGCTGGCCGAAATCCTGGATAAGCACACCGACCCCTGGGGCATCAAGGTGACCCTGGTGGAACTCCGGGCCATCGACCTGCCCATCGAGATGCAGCGGGCCATGGCTAAACAGGCGGAAGCCGAACGGGAACGCCGGGCCAAAGTCATCAACGCCGAGGGCGAATTCCAGGCCGCCGCCAAGATGGCCGAAGCCGCCAAAGTGCTGGCCACGGAACCCATGTCCCTGCAACTGCGCTACCTCCAGACCTTAAGGGAGATCGCCACGGAAAAGAACTCCACCATCCTGTTTCCCATTCCCATCGACCTCATCAAACCCTTCATCAAAATGGCGGAAAGGATGGAGGCCCTGGAGGAGAAGAAGGGTTAAAGAAGCAGTCAGCTATCAGCGATCAGCTATCAAGGCAGCAGCCGGCAGTTGGAAATTCTTGTTTTAAGCTGAAAGCTGACGGCTGAAAGCTGTTATTTCCAAAGGAGAGCAATCATGGCGAAGAAGGAGCGCAAGGAAAAGAAGGAAAAGCCCTTGGACAAGATGACGGCCACGGAGCTTCGCAAGTATGCCCTGGATTTGGGGGAGATTGTCGGCGTGCACGGCATGAACAAAGAGGAGTTGATGGCTGCCGTCAAGAAGGTGAAGGGCCTTGCCGGCGAAGAACAAAAATCGGCTGAGAATGTCAGCATGCGGGATTTAAAAGAAAAGGCCAAGGAGATGCGGGGTAAAAAGCTGGAGGCCATCGCCGCCGGCGAACCCCAGCAAAAGATCGACATCCTGCGCCGCCGGGCCAACCGCCTGAAGAAACGCACCCGCCGGGCGGCTTAATAATTATGGAGGAGGCAAGGGACTGGATTATCCCTCGCGCTAATTAGGCTGGTCTCTCAAGGCGATGGGCATTTGAAATCTAACCATGTCCCGGGTTAGCATGAAAAACGGGGCCAAAAATAGTTAAGCCGGGCCTCTAACCCGGCTTAACTTTTATAAAAACCCGATCCATAAAGGATTGGGGGACGGGGGTAGGGGAGGGGGTTAGGTCCAGGAGCAGGCCCCCTCTCCCAAAATTATCTTGACCCCGCCTGGCTTACAGGCTGGGGAATATTTTCACCGAATTGACCGCCAAATTATAGAGGAAGCCCGGGAAGATGCCGATTAAGAGCACCCCCACCGCGGTAACCAACAGCACCGTGGTCAAAGCCGGGGTGAAGGCCACCGGGCCCAGCTCCGCCTCCGGCGGCTTCATATACATGAGCACCGTGATGCGCAGGTAATAGAAAACGGACACCAAAGAATTCATGACGCCGATGATGGCCAGCCAGATGTAGCCCGCCTGCACCGCCGCGGAAAAGATGTAGAACTTGCCCACAAACCCGGCGGTGGGCGGGATGCCCGCCAGGGCGAACATGAATAGGGCCATGGCGGCCGCCAGGGCCGGGTGCTGGAAGCCCAGACCGGAATAATCGTAAATGCTTAAATAGCTGTCCTTTTTACGCCCCACCAGGATGACCACCCCAAAGGCCCCCAGGTTCATCAAGGTATAAGCCAGCAGGTAATACAACAGGCTCACCGCGCCCAACTGGTTGGCGGCCACCAGGGCCACCAGCAGATAACCCGCATGGGCGATGGAGGAGTAAGCCAGCATGCGTTTGATATTGGTCTGGGCGATGGCCACGACGTTGCCTAAGGTCATGGTGGCCACGGCCAGCACCCAGAGGATCATGACCCAGTCAACTTTCAAAGCCGGGAAGGCCAGGAAAAGGACCCGGGCAAAGGCGGCAAAGGCCGCGGCCTTCACCCCCACAGCCATGAACGCGGTGATGGAGGTGGGCGCCCCCTCGTAAACATCCGGAGTCCACATGTGGAAGGGCACCGAGGCCACCTTGAAGCCGAAGCCCACGATGAACAGGGCCAGGGCCAAAAGCGTCAGGGGCTGCGTCAGGGCGCCGGCCTGGGCCAGGCGGGCGGCCATGTCGTCCAGATACAGGCTGCCGCCGGTGGCGCCGTAAAGCATGGCGATGCCGAAGAGCAAAAAGGCGCTGGAGAAGGCCCCCAATACCAGATATTTCAGCGCGGCTTCGTTGGACTTGGCATCTTCCCGAAAAAGTCCGGCCAGGACATAAACCGCGATGGACATAACCTCCAGGCCCAGAAAGATCATGATGAGATGGGCCCCGGCGGCCAAGAGCATCATGCCCAAGGTGGCAAAGAGCAGCAGGGCGTAATACTCGCCCAGGTTTTTGCCGTAGTCCTCCAGGTAATGCCGGGAGATCAGCACCGTGAGAGCGGTTCCCAGGATAAAGACGGCGTAGAAAAAGAAGGCGAAGTTGTCCACATAAACCATGCGGGCAAAATCGGTGCCGGTGTGATTCCACAGCCTGAAGGTTTGCAGCAAGGCAATACCCAAACCCAACAGGCTGAGCTGGGGAAAATAGGCCTTGCGACCTTTGGGGGAGAGAGCATCCACCAAGAGGATGAGGATGGCGGTCCCGGTGAGGGTGAGCCACGGCCCGATACTGCTTAAGGTGAAGCTGGGTATGGTGAGGGTCATCGCGCCTCCCCCTTGAACCCTTGAGATACGGCAGTCTGGGATGCTTTGGCCTTATCCATCATGGCCAGGAAGTTCTCCGTGGTAGCCTTGGTTTTATTTAAGAAGGTGTTGGGATAGACCCCGATCCAGACGATGAAGAGCAACAGCGGGGCAAAGATGGCGATCTCCCGCCAGGACAGGTCCTTTAAATTCCGGTTCTTCTCGTTGGTGACCTCGCCGAACATCACCCGCTGGAACATCCACAGCATGTAGCAGGCCGCAAAGATGACTCCGGTGGCGGCCACCGTGGCGTAAACCACATTAGTCCTGAAAGTCCCCAAGAGGATAAGAAATTCCCCCACGAAACCGTTCAAGCCCGGCAGGCCGATGGACGACAAGGACACCACCATGAAGATGGCGGCGAAGATGGGCATGGGGGTGGACAGGCCCCCAAAATCGGCGATCATCCGGGTATGGCGCCGCTCATAGATCATCCCCACAATCAAAAACAAGGCGCCGGTGGATAGCCCGTGATTGATCATCTGGATGATGCCCCCCTGGACCCCGGGCATGGTGAAGGTAAACAGCCCCAGCATGACAAAGCCCAGGTGGCTTACCGAAGAAAAGGCGATGAGGCGTTTCAAGTCCTTTTGCATCATGGACACCAGGGCGCCGTAAACAATGCCGATGAGGGCCAGGATGCTGAACAAGGGGACAAAATGCCAGGCCGCCTGGGGGAACAGGGGCATGTTGAAGCGCAAAAAGCCGTAAGTCCCCATCTTCAGGAGCACCGCGGCCAGGATCACCGACCCCACGGTGGGCGCTTCGGTGTGGGCGTCGGGCAGCCAGGTGTGGAAGGGAAACATGGGCACCTTGATGGCGAAAGCCAGCCCAAAGGCCAAAAACATCCAGAACTGCATGTGAAAGGGGATGGCTACCCCGTACATCATGAGCAGATCAAAGGTATAGGTGCCGGTGGTCTTGCCGTAGTGGAAATAAAGCACCAAAATGGCCACCAACATCAGCAGGCTGCCGAACATGGTGAACAGGAAGAACTTGATGGCCGCGTAGATCCGCCGGGCCGGGTTGCCCCAGACGCCGATGAGCAGGTACATGGGAATGAGCATCACTTCCCAGAAGACATAAAACAAAAAGAGGTCCAGGGCCACGAACACCCCGAGCATACCGCTCATCAGGGCCAGCAGGCAGATCATGAACTCCTTGACCCGGTGCTGGATATCTTCCCAGGTGGCCAGCACGCAGATGGGGGTCAAAAAGGTGGTGAGCATGATCAACAGCAAAGAGAAACCGTCCACCCCCACATAGTAGCTGATGCCGTAGCTGGGGAACCAGGCGTAGCGCTCCACGAACTGCATGGCCGGGGTCTGGCTGTTGAACCGGAACCACAGGGGCAGGGAGAAGAGAAATTCCAGCAAGCCCAGGCCCAGGGTCACGCCTTTGAGGACCTTGTGATTCTTGCGGTCCAGGAAAAGCAGGAGCACTATCCCCACCAGGGGGAAGAAGATCACAATGGAGAGGATGGGTAGTTGCATAAGCCCCTCTGATACTTAACGTCCGATAAGGTAGCCGGTAATGAGCACCACGCCCACCAGGATGGCCAGGGCATAGTTTTGCACAAAGCCGGTTTCCAGTTTCCTCAAGTGGGCGCTCAGCCAAGTGATGACCCCGGCGCTGCCGTTCACCGCGCCGTCCACCACTTTGTCGTCCACCCCGTGCCACAGGAAGTCGGACCCGGCCTTGATGGGTTCCACGATGGTGGCGTCGTAAAGCTCATCCACAAAATATTTGTTGTAAATGTAGTCGTAGATCACCGGGAACCGGTTGGCTATGGCGGTGGGCAAATCCGGCTTCAGGATGTAGAACTTGTAGGCGGTATAGATGCCGATGGCAGCCACCGCCATGGAAAAGATCATCATGAACACTTCGAAGCTCACCGCCTGGTGCCCGCCGGCATGCGCCACCGGGGTGATGGCCGGGGACAAAAACTCCCTAAACACATGGGCGCCCTCGATGATGGGAAAGCCCACCAAACCGCCCACCACGGAGAGCACCGCCAGGATCATCAAGGGCACGGTCATCACCGGGGGTGATTCATGGGGATGCACCTGGGGGTCCACCCGGGACTCGCCCAGGAAGGTCATGAACACCGCCCTAAACATATAAAACGCGGTGATGAACGCCGCGGTGGTGGCGATCAGCCAGTAGATAAATTTGCCGTCCACCAGGGAGTGGAACAGGATTTCGTCCTTGCTGAAAAAGCCGGCGAAGGGGAAAATACCGGCGATGGCCAAAGTGGCCAGCAGGAAAGTCCAGTAGGTGATGGGCATGTATTTTTTCAGGTGGCCCATCTTGCGCATGTCCTGTTCGCCGTGCAGACCGTGGATCACCGAGCCGGACCCCAAAAAGAGCAGGGCCTTGAAGAAGGCGTGGGTCATGAGGTGGAAGATGCCGGAAATGTAAGCCCCCACGCCGCAGGCCAGAAACATGTACCCTAACTGGCTCACGGTGGAGTAAGCCAGGACCCTTTTTATGTCAAACTGGCACATGCCGATGGTAGCGGCAAAGATGGCCGTCAAGGCCCCCACCGCGGCTACCACGGTTAGAGACAGGGGGGCCAAAGAATACAGGGCGCTGCAGCGGGCCACCATGTAGACCCCGGCGGTGACCATGGTGGCGGCATGGATCAGGGCGGACACCGGCGTGGGACCTTCCATGGCGTCCGGCAACCAGGTGTACAGGGGTATCTGGGCCGATTTGCCTATGGCCCCCACAAACAGTAACAGGGTGATGGCCGTGATGACCCCGCTGCCCACCGGATATTTGGCCGCCAGGGCGAAGACTTCCCTGAGGTTGACGGTGCCGAAGGTCCAGAAAATCAGAAAGATGCCCAACAGAAAACCGAAGTCGCCGATCCGGTTGACCACGAAGGCCTTTTTGGCCGCGTCGCTGGCCGACTTTTTCTCATACCAGAAGCCGATGAGCAGGTAAGAACACAGGCCCACCCCTTCCCAGCCCACAAACATCAACAGGAAGTTGTTGGCGCTCACCAACAGGAGCATGGCAAAGACGAAGAGGTTGAGATAGGAAAAGTAGCGGTAAAACCCCGGTTCGTCGTGCATGTAGCCCACGGAGTAAATGTGGATGAGGAAGCTCACCCCGGTGACCACCCCGAGCATGACGAGGGACAGCGGGTCGATTAAAAAAGCCGCCTGCGCCTGGAAGGTCCCGGAGGTTATCCAAGTGAAGACCACCTTCTCCACCGCCTTGGTGCCGGCGGGGAGACTCAGGAATTCCAGGAAAATCTTGACCGTGACCAGAAAGCTCAGTCCGATCACCCCGGAGCCGATAATCCCCACTATCGTTTTGGGCAGCCGTTGGCCACAAAAGCCGTTGATTAAAAAGCCCACCAGGGGGAAAAGGGGGATCAGCCAGACATAATCCATCATCATGGGGTTCGCCTTACCACTTGAGGATATTCAAGTCGTCCACATAAACCGTGGCCCGGGTACGGAAGATGGCCACAATCAGGGCCAGACCCACCGCCACCTCGGCCGCCGCCACCGTCATGACGAAAAACACAAACACCTGGCCGTCCACCGCCTTGAAGTGGTCGGCAAAACCGATGAAGGCCAGGTTGACGGCGTTGAGCATCATCTCGATGCACATCAAGATCACCAGGATGTTGCGCCGCACCAGGACCCCGATCACCCCCAGGGCGAACAGGGCCACGCTTAAGGCCAGATAATAAGATACGGGTACTACCATCAGGGATTTCCCCCTAACTATTCTTCGCGCCTTGGCGTCTTGGCGTGAGAAATCAACTTCATTTCAGCCGGGTCTTGGCCAAAACCACGGCCCCCACGATGGCCACCAGGAGCAGCACCGAGGTGACCTCGAAGGGCAGCAGATAATCGGTGAATAGGCTTTTGGCAATGGCTTCGGTGTTGCCCAGGCCCGGGGCCGCCTCTTTGGCAGGCGGCAGCTTGGCCAGGGAGAAACCGTAGATCAGGATCAGGGCGGTAAACCCGGCCAGGGCGATGCCTAAGATCTTCTGGCCGATGTGGGGGAACTTGCCCACCGCCTCCGGCAGCCTCAAGTTCAAGAGCATGATGACAAACAGAAACAGGACCATGATGGCCCCGGCATAAACGATGATCTGAATGGCGGCGATGAACTCCGCGTGGGCCAAAAGGTAGAGGCCGGCCACCGCAAAGAAGTTGACAATGAGCCAGAGGGCGCTCCTCAACGGGTGGCGCTGAAAGACCACCAGGACCCCGGAGACCAGGGCTACCCCCGCCAGGATGAAAAAGAGGATCTCCATCCCTCCTACTATGGGAAACCTTATCATAACCAATCCGCCATTCTGAGTTGTGACTTTTCCTGCGTTGCCTTGTCGATATCTAAAATGAGCCGGCTCTTGTCGTATTGGGCCAGCTCATACAGGTTGTTCAACTTGATGGCCGCCTTGGGGCAGGCCTCCTGGCAAAACCCGCAGAAGATGCAGCGCGTCAGGTCAATGGTAAAGGCCACCGGGTACTTTTCGTGGTTCTCCCCTTCGGCCGCCTCAATGCCCCGGATAGCGTTTGATGGGCACACCACCATGCACAGGGTGCAGGCCACGCAGCGCCGGTCCCCGTCGTCATTGATCACCAGCTCCGGATGCCCCCGAAAACGCGGCGCCACCGGGCGCTTCACCTCGGGATACTGCAGCGTGATGGGCTTGCTAAAGCAGGCCTTTAAAGTGGTGGCCAGACCTTTGAGCAGAGGAATAATCATGGATTACCCCGCAATAAATAAAATGACCGCCCCGGTGATGAGGATGTTGAGCAGACTCAAGGGGAGCAGCACCTTCCAGCCCAAAGCCATGAGTTGGTCAAAACGTAACCGGGGAAAGGTGCCCCTCACCCAGATGAAGAAAAACACCAGGGCAAAGGTTTTGATCACAAACCAGGCAATGGGCGGCAGCACCGGCCCGTGCCAGCCGCCTAAAAACAGGGTGGTGGCCAGGGCCGAGGCCACGATGATGTGGGTGTATTCCCCCATCATGAACAGGGCCCACTTCATGGAACTGTATTCCGTCTGGTAGCCGGCTACCAGTTCGTTTTCGCACTCAATCAGGTCAAAGGGGGTGCGGGCGCACTCCGCAAAGGCCGCGGTCATGAAAAGCACGAAGCCCAGGGGCTGGTAAACGATGAACCACATGGACTTCTGGGCTTCCACGATCTGCACCAGGCTCAAAGAGCCGGCCAGCATCAGCACCCCAATAATAGAAAGCCCCAGGGGCAGCTCGTAAGAGATCATCTGGGCGCTCAGGCGCAGAGCCCCCAACAGCGAATACTTGTTGTTGGAGGCCCAGCCCCCCAGCACCGCGCCGTACACCGACAGCGACGCCACCGCGAAGATGTAAAGCAGGCCCACATTCACATCGGCAATGACCCCCTGGTTCAGGCAGGCCACGGTGAGGTCCACCTTGTAGCCGTAAAGGGAGATGGACGGGGGCAGCAGGTCGGACGCAAAGGGAATCACCGCGAAGGGTAAAAACGCGGTGGCCGCGGTGATGATGGGCGCCATGACAAACAGCACCTTGTTGACGCCCGGCGGGGTGAAGTCCTCCTTAAATAAAAGCTTGAGCAAATCCGCCAGTGGTTGCAGCAAACCCCAGGGACCCACCCGGTTAGGGCCGTAGCGCAACTGGATAAAGCCCAGGACCTTGCGCTCCAGGAGCACCGTATAAGCCACCGCCGTGAGAAAGACCACCAGTACCAACAGGATCTTGACGGCGGTAAGAGCAATCACCAGGGGCAGATTCATCATATCAACCCTTTTGGATGGTGACCCGCACCAGGTTGGAGTTGAGCGTCAGGCGCTGCGCCGCCGGCTGGGAGAAATGCTCCGGCAGAAAGACCAGGCCTTCGGGCAACTCCGGGGTTAAGGTGACGGGCACGCTGATTTCTCCCTGGGAGGAGGTGACCTTGGCGAAGTCGCCTTCCGCCAGGCCCAGGTTCTGGGCGTCCGCCGGGTTCAGCCCCAGCCGCGCCCGGTTCGTGATGGTGAGGGTGCCGCAAGGCTCGTGAGTGGTGAAAGACCCGGAATGTTGCAAGGACTTGCCCACCAGGAGAGTAAAAGGCCTGCGTCCCGGCAGGGAGATGTCCGTCTCAAAGGGGACAAACTGGCCGGTAACTTCCGCGGTAAAGGCCGCGCCGCCATTCTTGGGAGCCATCCCGGCCCACCGGGGCATCCCCAAGGCCAGTTCCGCAAAAATCTGCTTGGGGCTGGCATAGGACATGGCAAAGCCCATTTTGCTGCCGATCTGGCTGATAATTTGCCAGTCTGGCCGCACCCCGTTTACGGGCAGGGCCCGGGGTAGTAACCCTAAAGAGCCGTCGGTGGAGATAAAAGTACCCTCCTGTTCAGCGTGCACCGCCACCGGCAGGATCACCTGGGCCAATTTGGCGGTGTCCGTGAGAAACGCGTCCTGCACCACCATAAACGGCACTTTCTTCAAGAGTTTTTCCACCCGGCTGCGGTTGGGCAACTGGCGCAGGAGGTCGCCGCCCAACAGGTACAGGGCCTGGG
The DNA here is from genome assembly GCA_030694005.1 of Desulfobaccales bacterium. Lineage (GTDB taxonomy): Bacteria > Desulfobacterota > Desulfobaccia > Desulfobaccales > 0-14-0-80-60-11 > JAUXZG01. The sequence goes on from JAUXZG010000063.1 coordinate 14,270, forward strand.
GGGCCTTGGGGTCGCCTTTCTCCAATAAGTCCAGCATCTCCGGCAGGGTGGGGCCGGGTTCGGCGCCCTCCAGGGGAACGAAACCGGGCAAAAATTCCGGCATCACCCCCACTTCGCAAACCCCCCGGGTGTTGTTCTTCTCCGCCACCGGGTAAAGCGCGCTGCCCGGCGCGCCGGGGCGGCCCACCAACAGGAACAGGTCGGCCAGGGCTAGCGTATTTTCCAATCCCTTGTCCTGGCCCATAAGTTCGCTGCCAAAGATGATGGCCGGGGCCTGGGCCTGGGCCAACCGGGCCGCAGTCTCCTTGATGAGGGCTTCCGGCACCCCGGTCTTTTTGGCCACGTCCTTAAGATTTACCTTATTAATATTTTCCTTAAATTCGTCAAACCCGCCGGCGATTACCGTGGGAGCCCACTCGGGCTGGGCCGTCAGCAGGGACTTGATGATCCCGGCGATGAGCAGCCGCTCGCTGCCAGGTTTGTACCGCAGGGACAGGTGGGCCCGGCGGTCAAACTTGGTTTTGCGGTTGTTGGCCACTACCAGGTGGAAGGTGTCCCGCTCCAGGGCGGTGTTCAAGGCCCAACCCAGGGGGGGCAGCTCCGGGGTGACATCCGCGCCCACCACCAATGCGACATCGGCTTTGGGCAGGTCCTTGAGCTTCCCCAGCACCAGGGGGAAGCCGCTGGCCTTGGCCTCTTCCGTCGTGGTCAAAGGAGAATGGAAGGGTAGGGGGGGCTTGGCAACCTTTTCCACCCCGGAAACCTGGGGAAAGCCGAAGACCGCGGCCAGACCCTTTAAGGCCTGCACATATGTGTAACGGCCCGGGTTGTCCAACTGGTGGGTGCCCAGCCCGGTCCTAAAAAATTTCTGGAACAAATAGTTGGCTTCGTTGGTGGCCCGGGGAGAGCCTACCCCATAGATCGCCGCGGAACCAGCGGCTTCGGTAATTTCCTTGAATTTGGCGGCCACCTGGTCCAGGGCCTCGTCCCAGGAAGCCTCCCTAAAGCCGCCGTTTTCCCGAATGAGTGGGGTCTTGAGGCGATCCGGGGACTCCACCACCGGAAAGCCAAAGCGCCCCCGGCCGCACAACAGAGCGGTGTCATAATTCACCACCCTTAAAGGGCGGTCGTTTTTGGTCCACAGTTCATAGCTGCAGCCGCCGCCGCAAAACGGGCAGACCATCTCGGTCCTGGTCACTTCCCAGGCCCGGGCCCGATATTTGAAGACCTTGTTGATCAGGGCCCCCACCGGGCAGATGTCAATGCAGGAGCCGCAGAATTCGCAGTCCAAAGGCAGGCCGCCGGAAGCCAGCTCGGTGAAGTAGCCCCTCAAGGTGAAGTTGATGGCCAGGGCCCCCACCCGGTCCCGACAGATGCGCACGCAGCGGCCGCAGGTGACGCAGCGGTCCGGGTGGCGCTCAATCAGCTCGGAGACATAATCCTTATGAGGCGGGAGTTTGACGGCCTCCAGGTCCACCACCGAGACCCCCAGGGCATGGGTCAGGTCCTGGAGTTCGCACTCGCCGCCCTTGTCGCAGATGGGGCAGTCCAGGGCATGGTTGATAAGCACCAGCTTCATCAATTCCAGGCGGATGGCGTCCAGCTTGGGCGAGGAGGTGACCACCTCCTGGCCCTCAGCTACATAAGTGGCGCAGGCCGGCAGGGGCCGGGGCGGCCCGGGTTTTACCTCCACCACGCAGATGCGGCAGGCGCCGATGGGTTTCAAGGCCTGGTGGTAGCAGAGCGTAGGGATATAAATGCCGTGCTCCCGGGCCGCGTCCAGGATGGTGCAGCCTTTTTTCGCCTGGATGGCCCGGCCGTCGATAGTGAGATTAACCATAAAGTCGTTCCTATATTAACTGCCTTTTAGCTTGAAGCTGTCAGCTATCAGCTTTCAGCTTTTCGTCCGGTAGGGTGGGCACCGCCCACCGCCCTTATTTTTTTTTTGCGGGGGGTGCCCGCCCTACATTTGCTAATCTTTATGGTTAACCCTTTCCAAAGATAACACCCTATAAATCGGGGCTTTGACGGGTCCTTGAGGTTTATTATCACAGGTCAGTTTTACCTTCCAACCCAGACCCTTGCTCTGCTTGGGGGTCACAACTCCCGACGAGCCCGCTGTTTCGATCAAGCCATATCTAACCGCATCGCCGGGAGGCAGCCGGAACTCTGCATTGGGGTAATTATCTAACCTTACAATATAAAAAGTGTCCGTTTGCCCGATGTTAAGATTGGTGGCTTTGCCGATCTCTTTAACTACGCCGGTAAAGGTTTTCGTGGGTTGAGCACAAACCGACCCCGCCTGGGCCATCAGGAAAACCAGCGCCAACCCCAGAATAATCTTGTCGTTGCGAGTCGTTTTCATCTGCTTGGTTGAAGCCAGGACAGGGGCGCGGCGCCCACCATTTATTATTTTTAAAGCTGATAGCTGACTGCTGAAAGCTGACAGCAACTCCTCACCTGTCCACATCCGCCAGGACGATGTCCATGGTGCCGATCAAGGCGATGATGTCGGACAGCAATCGCCCCCGGGACAATTTGTCCAGGGCCGCCAAAACCACGAAAGACGGCCCCCGGATTTTCAGCCGGAAAGGGTGGGGGCTGCCGTCACTCACCACATAAAACCCCATCTCCCCCTTGGGGGCTTCGATGGCCTGGTAGACCTCGCCCTTGGGGGGCCGGATGCCGTCCTGGATAATCAGGAAATGGTTAATCAGGGCGGAAATATCGGTATAAACCTTGTCCTTGGGAGGCAGGCTCACCCGGGGGTCGTCGCATTTTACCGGCCCGTCGGGCAGGTTTTCCAGCGCCTGGCGGACGAT
>JAUXZG010000080.1 GCA_030694005.1 Desulfobaccales bacterium
CCACTCCACCGGCAGCGCGAAATTCAGGCTTTGTCCACCCTTCAGGTAGAAGGTGGTAATGCCCACCAGTTCCCCCTCGGCGTTGAACAAGCCGCCGCCGCTGGAGCCCGGCGAAATGGCCGCCGTGGTCTGGATGATAGGCGGAGGGCCGCCGCGCAGTTGGGAAACAATCCCTTCGGACAGGGAAAGTTCCAACCCTTGGGGCGCGCCCACGGCATATACCGGCTCGCCCACCTTGAGCCTGGCTGCCTTACCCAGACTGGCCGGTTGGGCCGTTAGGCCGGGGGCGGTGAGCAGACAGAGGTCCTTGTCCTGGTCGCCCGCTTTCCAGGTGGCGGGCACGGCTTTCTTGCCCCGGCCCACCGTGTACCGAACCCCCGCCTTGAACAGGTGGTAGTTGGTGATGATGTCTCCTGACGGCAGCATCACGCCGCTGCCCAGGCCCACCTGCTTGCCCTTCCGGTCGTAGGCCTTTACCACCACCACCGAGTCTTTTACTTGCTCGTAGACCTGGCTCGCCGTCAACGCCAGCGCAAGTCCCGGCGTCATCACAACCAGGGCCAGGAGCAGGGTCACCAACCGCCAAGGGACCGCCGGCAACGACCGCATTGCTCTCCTCCTTATCAGTCGTTGGGAAAGTTTAGCATCTTGCCTTGCCGGGGCTTTTCAGGACACACCGTGCAAACCTTTTCGGGGCCAACCACCACCGGTTTTCCGGAAAGATTTACTGCAGTATATGCACAAAAAAGTGGGGTGGGCAATGTCCACCCCACCTTTTTCTGTAGATTGCCCAGGCGAGACGCCTGTGCTACCGGCCCTCCACCCAAGCCCCCATATGCGCTAACTTTAAAGCAGGAAAAACCCAGCATGAATAGCCGTTTGATAAAAATGATAAAATCCCCCCTTGCCCCCCTTTTCCAAAGGGGGGAATAATGGGTTGGGCAGGTGAAGTCCCCCTTGGCAAAAGGGGGATTTAGGGGGATTTCAAGCTATCTTAGTAGGTTATGTTAACAATGATCCTTTGCTTAAGTTAGCGCCAATGCCCCAATCCCCCTTCCCAACCCGCAGAAGCAAGAAGGGTGCGCGGTGCGCACCCTACACTTCTTTTCCCCTTATGGGGTTAGGGGATGGGGTTTGGGGAAGTTTTTTGTAAGGGCAGGGGCCAGTGGCACAGGCGTCCCCGCCTGTGGAAGCCCCTGCCCTCCTTCCCCAAAAATATTCGCAGACCTCTTAATGTCGGGAGCTCGTGTTGTTCAGAGCCGCGATCTGTTCCCGCGTCTGGCCGAAGCGGCGCTCCCGTTCCTGGTAGGCGGCCAGGGCCTTGAGGAAATCATCCTCCTTAAAGTCGGGCCACAGGGTGTCGGTGACATAGAGCTCAGTGTAAGGGGACTGCCACAGCAGGAAATTACTCAGGCGGTACTCGCCGCTGGTGCGGATGAGCAGGTCCGGATCCGGCAGGTCCGGGGCGTAAAGGTAACGTCGGAAAAGGGCGGCGTCGATCTCCTGAGGCTTTAGGCGGCCGGACAGGAGGTCGGCGGCCAGGGCCTGCACCGCCTGTACGATCTCGGTGCGGCCCCCGTAGCTCAAGGCCAGGGTCAAGATCATCTTAGCGCCGTCGGCGGTGGCCTCTATGGTCCGGGCCAGGTCCTGTTGCACTGCCCCGGGCAGGCGTTTTAAGTCGCCGATGGCCCGCAAGGCGATCTGGTTATCCTGCATCTCTTTGAGTTCCCGGTCCAGATAGCGACTGAGCAGGGCCATGAGGGCGCGGACTTCCAGGTTGGGCCGCTGCCAGTTCTCTTCTGAAAAGGCGAACAGGGTAAGATAAGAGATACCTAACTTGCGGGCCTGGCGCACCACGGTTCGGACGGAATCCACCCCGGCGACGTGGCCCCGGATGCGGGGGTACCCCCGGCGCTGGGCCCACCGGCCGTTGCCGTCCATGATGACGGCCACATGGCGCGGGAGGCGCTGGTGGTTCAGAGGAAAGGCAGATTCAGTCAAGGCGGCCCCCATCTCCATTAAAAGGACATGATCTCCTTTTCTTTTTCCGCCGACCGCACATCAACCTTCTTGATGAATTCATCCGTGACTTTCTGGACCTCTTCCTGACCCCGATGGGCGTCGTCTTCGGGCAGAAGTTTTTCTTTTTTCATTTCCTTCAGGTCTTCATTGGCCTCCCGCCGGATATTTCTTAAGGCCACCTTGGCCTCTTCGGCCATCTTTTTCACCATTTTCACCAGCTCTTTGCGACGCTCGGTGGTCAGCGCCGGGATGGGCAGCCGGATCAGCTTGCCGTCGTTGACGGGATTGAGCCCCAGATCGGATTTGAGGATGGCCTTCTCGATATCCCCCAGGACTGTTTGGTCCCAGGGCTGCACCGTGAGCAGGCGGCTTTCCGGTGCGGCCAGAGAGGCCACCTGGGACAGGGGCATGGAAGTGCCGTAGCAATCCACTTTGATGCCTTCCAGCAAGGCCACGGAGGCTCTGCCGGTGCGCACCCGGGAGAGGTCCCGGGCCATGACCTCCAGCACCTTGTCCATTTTGCGTTTAATTTCGTTCAGAACCTCATCTTTCATCGCCGCGACTCTCCACGATGGTGCCGACTGCCTCACCCAGCACCACTTTTTTCATATTTCCCGGCTCCAGAAGTTTAAAGACGATGATGGGGATATTTTGTTCCATGGACATGGTCACCGCGGTGCTGTCCATAACTTTCAGGGCCTTCCTTAGGATGTCGAAATAGGTGAGGCGGGTATGCATGATGGCGCCGCGGTATTTTTCCGGGTCCCGGTCATAAATGCCCGCCACCTTGGTACCTTTGAGGATGGCCTCCGCCCCGATTTCCGTGGCCCTTAAAGCCGCGGCGGTATCCGTGGTGAAATAGGGGCTGCCGGTGCCGGCGCCAAAGATGATCGCCCGCCCCTTCTCCAGGTGGCGTATGGCCCGGCGGCGGATATAGGGTTCCGCTACTTCATTCATGGTGATGGCGCTCATCACCCGGGTGGGCACTCCGGCCTTCTCCATGGCATCCTGGAGGGCCAGGGCGTTGATGACGGTGGCCAGCATACCCATGTAATCCGCCACCGCCCGCTCAATACCCTGGACGCTGGCCGCCAGGCCCCTAAAGATGTTGCCGCCCCCCACCACTATGCCGACTTCCACCTTAAGGTCCGCCACTCCCTTGATTTCCTGGGCAATGGTCTTCAAGGTGGCGGGGCACAGGCCGAATTTCTGCTCCCCGGCCAGGGTCTCGCCGCTCACCTTAAGAAGGATACGGCGGTATTTGGGGATTTCGGGCGGCATGGCGTTTTTCAAGCTCCTACCTGGTAGCGGGTGAAACGGCGGACTTTGAGTTCCTTCTCCCCTAACTGCTCTCCCACCTCTTTCAGGAATTGGGTGACGGTGAGGTCCGGGTTCTTGACGAAAGGCTGCTCTAGCAGGCAGACTTCCTTATAAAACTTTTCCAGGCGGCCGGCCACCATGCGTTCGATGATCTTTTCCGGCTTGCCGCTTTCCTTGGCCTGGGCTTGAAAGATAGCGGTCTCCTGGGCCACCAGATCGGGGTTCAGGTCATCCCGGGCCACAGCCAGGGGATTGGTGGCGGCCACCTGCATGGCCAGGTCTTTGGCCGCGGCCAAAACCTCCGGGGTAGCCGGGGCGCCGCTCAACTCCAACAGAACGCCGATTTTACCTCCATGGTGGATGTAAGCGGCCACCAGCCCGTCACCTCCGTAGCGGGTAAAATGCCGCACCCTGATGCTTTCGCCGGTTTTGGCGATGACTTCGTTCAGGTATTCACTCATCGACAGCCCGGGTGGCTGGGGGCTGGGTTGGGATAGAAGTTCCTCGACGCTCAAGACGGCCGTGGTGGCCAGGTGCTCGGTCAGGCGGGCCCCAAACTCTACAAAAGCCGGAGTCTTGGCTACAAAATCGCTTTCACAATTTACTTCCAGGAGCACGCCCGAGTGATGGTTCGGAGCCAGGTGGGCGTAAACCGCCCCTTCGCTGGTGGCCCTATCGGCGCGTTTGTGGGCCACGGCCAGGCCCTTCTGTCGCAGGTAAGCGGTGGCCTTTTCCAGGTCCCCGCCGGTTTCTTTAAGGGCCTTCTTACAATCCATCATCCCGGCGTTGGTCTTGCTACGCAGGGCTTTCACCAATTCCGCGGTAATTTCCAACCTCTCTCCTCCTTGCTCTTGCAAAAATAACGACTGGGGGTGCTAAAGAAAAAGGGATAGTACTAATACCAAGTTGCCGTCAAACAAGTAATTCTAACGTAGGGGCGTGATTTATCACGCCCTTCTGGGCGCAATGAATTGCGCCCCTACGCCTATATTGTCGAAACTTACCTCTATGAGCGCAAC
>JAUXZG010000090.1 GCA_030694005.1 Desulfobaccales bacterium
CGGCAAGACCTCCACCACGGCCATGGTGGCCGCCATCTTAAGGGCCGGGGGCCTGGACCCCACGGTGGTGGTAGGATCCATCTGGGAGAGCCTGGGAAGCAACGCAGTGCTGGGCCGGGGCGACTATTTTGTGGCCGAGTCCGATGAAAGCGACGGCTCCTTCTTGTACCTTAAACCCCAGATTTCCGTGATCACCAACCTGGACCGGGAGCACCTGGACTATTACCGGGACCTGGACCATATAAAGGAGACCTTTGCCCATTATTTGCGGCAACTACCCCCCGGCGCCCGGGTGGTGGCCTGGGCCGATGACCCCCACCTGGCCCCCATCCTGAAAGGCATCTTCCCGGAGCTTGTCACTTATAGCTTCAACGCCGGGGCCGACTTTCAGGCCACCGACCTCAAGCCCCAGGGGTGGGGAACCGGTTTTTCCCTGAGTTACCGGGGGCGTCTCCTGGCCACCTTGACCCTGCCCCTGGCCGGGGCCCATTATGTGCTGAACGCCATGGCCGCCTGCGCCGTGGCCCACAGCCTGGGTTTGGATTATCCGGTCTGGCGGCAGGGTCTTAAGGATTTAGGCCAGATTCACCGCCGCCTCCAGGTTAAGGGGGAAGCCCAGGGGATTCTGGTGGTGGACGATTACGGCCACCATCCCACCGAGATCGCCGCTACTTTGGCGGGCCTGGCCCAGGCCTTCCCGGGCCGCCGCCTGGTGGTGGTCTTTCAGCCCCACCGTTACACCCGCACCCGGGCCTTACTGCCGGAGTTCTTCCCGGTCTTCGCTGAAGCCGGGCTGGTGTTCGTCACCGAGATTTACGCGGCTGGCGAACCCCGGGTGGACGGCCTGTCCGGCCGGGCCATTTATGAAGGCGTCCTTAAAAGCGGGCATCCGGCCGTAAACTTTGTGGCCGCCGATGAGACTTTGGCCGATAATCTCCTGGACCACCTGCTGGCCGGGGATCTGGTCCTCACCCTGGGGGCGGGCGACATCTGGAAAACCGGAGAGGACCTCCTGGCGCGATTGGCCGGGGTCCAGGCCGGTCCTGGAGGGGTTCGGCTATGAAGAACACCACCAGACGCCAGACCTCCCGTCTTGTGCCCCAGCGTCCCCTCAGGAGAGAAACTTTATTCAACCGGCACTATTCTAGGCCACGCCCCAGGCCTCACAATATTTATCGCCGCAAAAGGCCAGGACAACCCAAAAAATTTTGGCGTCCCGCGGTGTTCGTCAGCCTGGGATTATTGGGCCTGGCGAATCTTTGCCTGGCCCTGGTGCTCCTTTACCATCAACTCTTGACCTCCCCGCGGTTTTGCATTAAAGATAACCAGAACATTGAGATAGTGGGGTTAAGACGCCTTACTCCCGAGCTCATCCTGCAGCAGGCTGGGCTGGGGCCGCAAACCAACCTTCTGGCCCTGAGTCCCACCCGGGTGGAGAGGACCTTGTTGGGCCATCCCTGGATCGCCCGGGCGGAATTAACCAGGAAGTGGCCTCATCGTCTTTACCTCCGCATCCAGGAACGGGAGCCGGTGGCCCTGGTGCAGATGGGTGAATTGTATTATGTGGACCGCCAGGGGAGCCTGTTCAAGCCGCTGTCACCCGGCGATCCCCATGATTTTCCCGTGATCACCGGACTCAAACCGGAGCATTTCCTCAAGGGGGAAGGGGGGTTGCCGGAGGTGGTGGCCCAGGTCCTCCAATTACTGGAGGTGGTGAAAAATGCCTCGCCACCGCTAACTCTGGAGAATATTTCCGAGATCCATGCGGACTTGGAACGGGGATTCACCATCTATGCCAATGGTCTGTCCGGCGCTCTGGATTTAGGCCTGAGTGAGCATCAAGAGAAGTTAACCAGATTTGCCCAGATTTGGCCCATCTTAGCCCAAAAGGGATATCTGTCCCGGGTTGGGCGGATCAATCTCGACTCTCCCCAACGGGTGTTGATCACCCTGAAGGGGACGGAAAACCAATAGGATAGAGCCGTGCCTCAAGACCTGATTGTGGGATTGGACATTGGTACCACCAAGATTTGCGCGGTGGTGGGGGAAGTGCGCGACCAGCAGGTGGACATTGTGGGCCTGGGCTGCGCGCCCACCGCCGGGGGTCTGAGAAAAGGGGTGGTGGTTAATATTGAAAACACCGTGCGGGCCATCCGCCGGGCGGTGGAAGAAGCCGAGACCATGGCGGGTTGCGAAATCCGTTCGGTTTACGCCGGCGTCGGCGGCAGCCTCACCAAGGTCATCAACAGCCAGGGCATCATCGCCATCAAGGATCGGGAGGTGTCCCCGGCGGATATGACCCGGGTGATCGACACCGCCCGCACCATAGCCATCCCCTCGGATAGGGAAGTCATCCACACCCTGGTCCAGGATTTCTTGATTGACGGCCAGGACGGCATCAAAGACCCGGTGGGCATCCACGGCGTGCGCCTGGAGTGCAAGGTCCACATTGTTACCGGCGCGGTGACCTCCCTCAACAACATCATCAAATGCGCCAACCGGGCCGGACTGGAGGTGAGCGGCATCGCCCTGCAAAGCCTGGCCGCCGGCGAAGCCGTGCTCACCGACGAGGAAAAGGAGCTGGGGGTGGCCCTGCTGGACCTGGGGGGCGGTACCACGGATTTGGCCATCTTTGCCGAAAACGCCTTGCGCCATAACTTCGTCCTGCCCGTGGGCGGCAACAACCTGACCAATGACATTGCCGTGGGGCTCCCCACCTCCCTGCAACACGCCGAGGAGTTGAAGAAGCTTTACGGCTGTTGTCTCAATGCCCTGGCGGACCCCCGGGAGCCGCTGGAGGTTCCGGGGTTGGGGGGGCGCCAGCCCCAGACCATGCCCCGGGGTCGCCTGGCCGAGATCGTCCACCTGCGGGTGGCGGAAATCCTTAACTTGATCGCCAAAGAGTTGCAGCGGGCCAGGTTCGCCCACCCCCTGCACTCCGGCGCGGTGCTCACCGGCGGCACCGCCCTGGTGGAGGGCCTGCCGGAGCTGGCCAAAGAAGTCTTCAACCTGCACACCCGCCTGGGTTATCCCATGGGGGTAAGCGGCCTCATCGATGTCATCCATGACCCGGCTTACGCCACCGGCGTGGGTCTGGTGCTTTACGGTTTTAGGGCCCAGCAGAAGACCCGGCCAGGCGTGCCCGGCAGCCGCTATAGCAGTGGACGGCCCCAGCGGGGCTTATGGTCCAGATTGAAAAGATGGTGTAAGGAAGTGGTGTAGGTCGTCCAAAAGTGTTATGATGCTCCAAGGGGGTTATTTAGATGAAGATTCAGTTGGTCCCCAATGAATTGTCAGCAAAGATCAAGGTCTTAGGGATCGGTGGGGCCGGGGGCAACGCCATCAACGACATGATCGCCTCTCAGTTGGTGGGGGTGGATTTCGTGGCGGCCAATACCGACGCCCAGGCCCTGGAGCGCAGCCTGGCCCCGGTGAAGATCCAGCTGGGTCCCAACGTCACCAAGGGGCTGGGCGCCGGGGGCGACCCGGAAGTGGGCAAAAAAGCCACCATGGAAGAAGGGGAGCGGGTCAAGCAAGTCCTCCAGGGAGCCGACATGGTGTTCATCGCCGCAGGCATGGGCGGCGGCACCGGTACCGGCGGCGCCCCGGTGGTGGCGGAAATCAGCCGGGAATTGGGGGCGCTCACCGTGGCCGTGGTGAGCAAACCCTTCGACTTCGAAGGCAAGTTCAAAAAGCGTATTGCCGACAACGGCATCGAAGAGCTGCGCAAGGTGGTGGACACCATCATCACCATCCCCAATGACCGACTTTTTTCCTTGAGTTCCAAAAACTCCCGCATCAAAGATGTCTTTGGCATGGCCAACGAGGTTTTGGGCTTTGCGGTGCGGGGCATCTCCGACCTCATCATGGTGCCCGGCTTTGTCAACCTGGATTTCGCCGATGTCCGCACGGTGATGAAGGAGCGGGGCATGGCCCTCATGGGCACCGGCATCGCCAGCGGCAACAACCGGGCCTGCGAAGCGGCCCGCAAGGCCATCTCCAGCCCGCTCTTGGAAGACATCTCCATCCGGGGCGCCCGGGGCATCCTGATTAACATCACTTCCAGCCCGGATATTTCCGTGGAAGAACTCAAAGAGATCAGCACCATCGTACAGGAAGAGGCCCACGAAGAGGCCATCATCAAATGGGGCCTGGTCTATGACGACGGCCTGGGAGAAGAGATCCGGGTGACGGTCATCGCCACCGGCATCGGCAAACGGCCCGAAGCGGAACGGGGGGCCTGGGCGCCCCCGGCGGAGGTCCAGCCCGATGAGGACCTGGATACCCCCACCCACCTGCGCCATATCCTGGAAACGCCCCGGCTGGCCAATGCCCCCAAACCCGAGGCGAGACCCACCCCCAACCTGGGCATGGCCAGCGCCAAAAAATATATTATCCACCCGGACCTGCAACACGAAGAAAGCGAACTGGATACCCCACCTTTCCTCAGAAAG
>JAUXZG010000058.1 GCA_030694005.1 Desulfobaccales bacterium
GGCTTTGAAGAGGTGGGAAGGCGCCCCCAATACTACACCGACACCGAGGAAGACGCCCTGCTGCTGGTTTTCGCCTGGGAGGAGGAGGAATAGAGTGTTGGGGGGAGGGCCAGGGAGTTTTTTGTAAGGGTAAGGGCCCACCGGCCCCTGGCCCCCTCCCCCAATCATCTCAACCCTAAGGCGTGGAGCATTGGGGGTTGCTGGGGGGAGGGGTTTTGGTTTCGGTGGTTGGGGTATTTTTCAGGTAGTTGGTCACCAGTTGTTCCGGAGTTTCCTCAAGGGTGCCGGGAAGGACCTCCATACCTTTGCGGTTCAGGAGGGTTTGGGCCCGCGGGCTCATACCCGCGGCGATGACGTGGGTCACTCCCAGGGTGGCCAGCCAGTGGGGGACGGTGCCCAGGTTTGGGGGCGTCAAGACCTGCTGGTCCAAGATAACCTGATCTTTTACCGTAAAAATGGCAAAGTGCTTGGCCTGGCCGAACTTCTCGGTAAGTTTGCCGTCTTCTAAGGGAATGGCAAACTTGAGCACTCCCGGCTCCCGCAGGGCCTCTGCCGGGGTGGGAGGCAAGGTCTCCACCACATAATTCACCATGGGCGCCAGGGCCGTGAGAAAGGGGCTGTCCGCCTCCTTAAGTTCCAGGAGTTGGCCCTGGTCCGCGGCCTCCACCACCTTGGGGTCAAAGGGCAGCATTCCCATAAAGGCAATCTTGGCGGCGTGGGCCGTCTTTTCGCCGCCCCCCCTTTTGAACAACGGTAGTTCCGCGCCGCAATGGAGGCAGTGGTAGCCGCTCATGTTCTCCACCAAACCTAAGATGGCGATATTGACCTTCTGGCAGAAGTTGATGGACTTGCGCACATCCGCCAGAGAAATCTCTTGAGGCGTGGTGACGATAATGGCCTGGGCCTCCGGGATGGTATGGGCCACGCTCAAGGGTTCATCGCCGGTGCCCGGCGGGGCGTCGATCACCAGATAATCTAAAGTCCCCCAATGCACCTCGGTCAAGAATTGCCGGATCAGCTGGTGTTTTAGGGGGCCCCGCCAGATGACCGCCATTTCCCGGTTGCGCATCAAGACTTCGACGGAAATGATCTTGAGGTTATCGAAGAGCTCGGGAGGCAACTGGAACTGGCCGTAGGACAAATCCAGGGGGTCTTTTAAGCCCAGCATGCGGAGCACATCGGGCCCGTGCAGGTCCACATCCATCAACCCCACCTTATAACCGCGGCGGGCCAGGCCCAGGGCCAGGCCCACGGCCACACTGCTTTTGCCCACCCCGCCTTTGCCGCTCATCACCAGCAGTTTGTGGCGAATCTGTTGAAGAGCCTGGGCGAGTTTTTGGTCCTCTTGGG
>JAUXZG010000092.1 GCA_030694005.1 Desulfobaccales bacterium
CGCACCAGTGTGGGCGCCGGCTTCCGCTGGTTCTCCCCCATGGGCCCCTTAAGGGTGGAATGGGGTTATAACCTCAGCAAGAGGCCCTGGGAAAGGTCCAGTGCCTGGGAATTCACCATGGGCGGGCAATTTTAAGCCAAGGGCTTAACGGCAAGGCTTTTCTGGCTCAGGAGGCCTTACCTCTGGAATTACTTTCTGAAAAATAAGTTAATTTTGATCACCTTAGGAGGTTTAAATGTTTAAGGTTGGCATTGGCATACTGTTAACTATGGGTCTTATTATGACCCCCCTTGGGGCCGGGGCTGCCGAACTCAAAATCGGCGTCATTGATGGCATGGATATCATCTCGAAGTCAGAAAAGGGCAAAAGAGTCCAGGAAAACTTGAGAAAGAAAACTGAAGAACTGGCCCGCCCGGCCGAACAGCGGCAACGGGATCTCGCCAAGATTGTGGCTGAATTTGAAAAACAGGCCGCGGTGATGAAGGAAGATGCCCGGAAACGCAAAGAGGAAGAGATCAACAAAAAGATCGAAGAATCTAGACGTCAAGGGGCAGACGCGGAAAAGCAATTCGCTCAATACCAGGAGAAAGAACTGGGCCCTTTATTCCAAGAACTGGAGCAGGCAGTGAAGGCGGTCGCCCAGGAGAGCAAGGTGGACCTGGTCCTGGACAAGCGTAATTCCGGCCTCCTATACATGGACCCAAAGTTTGATATCACCGAAAAGGTGCGCAGTAAATTCGGCCGCTAACACTTACATGGGACACACTCTGGGGGAACTGGCGCTCCTTTTGGGAGGGGAGCTCAAGGGCCCGGCCGATCTAATGATCGAGGGCATTGCTTCCATTGATGGCGCCACGCCTCGGGACATCACCTTCATCACCCAGAGGCGTTACGCCCGCCAGGCTCACCAAAGCCAGGCGGCGGCGTTCCTCGTCGGGCCGGACCAGGCAGACCTGCCCCGGCCCCGGATCATTGTGACCCACCCCTATCTGGCCTATGCGCAGGTGGCGGCCCTGTTCGCGCCACCTCGACGCCGCTGGCCCGGCATCAGCAACCTGGCTTACCTGGGCCGAGAGGTGGAGTTGGGCCAGGAGGTCTCCATTGCCCCCCTGGTTTTCATCGGCGATAAGGTGCGACTGGGGGACCGGGTAACCATCATGCCCGGCTGCGTCAT
>JAUXZG010000097.1 GCA_030694005.1 Desulfobaccales bacterium
GCGTCCGGGTCCTGATGTACTTCCATAAACAGGGCGTCCACCCCCACCGCCACCCCGGCCCGGGCCAAATAGGGAATAAACTCCCGCTGGCCTCCGGAGCAACTTCCCAGGCCCCCGGGCAACTGCACGCTGTGGGTGACGTCCAGTACCACCGGGCAACCCAGACCTTTAAGGAGGGGCAGGCTGCGAAAATCCACCACCAGGTTGTTGTAGCCGAAGGAGGTCCCCCGCTCGGTGAGCAAAATCTGACGATTGCCGGTGGAGTGGGCCTTGTCCACCACCGCCTGCATATCCCAGGGGGCCAGAAACTGGCCTTTTTTTAAATTAAGCGGCTTGCCTGCTTTAGCCGCGGCCACCACCAGGTCCGTCTGGCGGCCAAGAAAAGCCGGAATCTGCAAGACATCCAATACCTGGGCCGCCGGGGCCACTTCGGCAACCTGGTGCACATCGGCCAGGACCGGCAGCCCCACCTCGGCCTTCACCCGGGCCAGAATCTCCAAACCTTTTTTAAGACCAGGCCCTCGAAAAGAAGTAACTGAAGTGCGGTTGGCTTTATCGTAAGAGGCTTTGAAGATGAGGGGCAGAGAAAGCTGTGCCGCGTATTCCTTTAAGGCCCAGGCAATCTCCAGAGTGGCCCCGGCGGACTCAATGACACAGGGCCCGGCAATCATTACCAGATCGCCTGCCCCCACCCAAATATCCCCTACCTGCACCGGCTCGCTCATAAGTTTTATGTGAGTTGGGGGAGGGGGCTAAGGGCCATTGGCCCTTACCCCCTCCCCCAAGCCCCCACCCCCAATCCCTTATGGGGTATAATTAGTTGGGGAAGTCGGGGCCACAGGCCCCGCCTTCCCCAACCCCCATAAAGGGGGTTGGGAGGGGAGTTTGAGGGGAGGGTGGGGGAACCCTTACAAAAAAGTTCCCCCAGCCCTCCCCTCAAATTTCTGTGTCCTTCCCCGCCTGGCTCCGTTTATATTCCAGGCAGGCCCCGATGTAGTCCTTAAACAGGGGGTGGGGGGTTCGGGGTCGGGATTTGAATTCCGGGTGAAACTGGCACCCCAGGAACCAGGGGTGGTCTTTAAGTTCGACGATCTCCACCAATTCGCCGTCCGGGGAGGTGCCGGTGATCCACAGGCCCGCCTTGGTCAGGCGTTCCCGATAGGCATTGTTGAATTCATAGCGGTGGCGATGCCGTTCCATGATCTCCTGGGTGGCGTAGGCCGTAAACGCCGCCGAGCCCTCGGTAAGCACGCAAGGATAGGCTCCCAGGCGCATGGTGCCGCCTTTTTCAGCGTTCTCGTCCCGGCGGATCACGGCCTGACGGCGGTAGTCGAACCACTCCCGCATGAGGTAGATAACCGGATGGGCCGCCTGAGGGTCAAATTCCTCACTGGTGGCGTCGGCCAGGCCCGCCATATGCCGGGCGAATTCAATGACCGCCAATTGCATGCCGAAGCAGATGCCGAAATAAGGCACGCGTCGCTCCCGGGCGTAGCGGATGGCCTGAATTTTGCCCTCCACCCCCCGCACCCCGAAACCGCCGGGCACCAGGATGCCGTGGAGGTGTGACAGGAGGCCCTCCGGCCCCTGGCGCTCCACTTCTTCAGAGTCGATATAATTAAGCGACACCTGGGACTCCTGGGCCAGGCCGCCGTGCACCAGGGCCTCGTGCAGGCTTTTATAGGACTCCCTTAAGTCCACATATTTGCCGATGATGCCGATCTCCACCCGGTCCTTGGGATGGCGAATGCGGTTCACCAGTGCCTCCCAGGCCTCCAGCCGGGGCGCCCGGGTCCAGATATTCAAGATTTCCACCAGCCGGTCGTCCAGGCCCTCCTTATGGAAAAGCAAGGGAATCTCATAGATGTTGTCCACATCCTGGGCGGTGATCACCGCCTCCGGCTCCACATTACAGAACAGGGCGATCTTGGCCTTGATGTCCTTGCTGAGAATCTTCTCGGTGCGGCACAGCAGAATGTCCGGCTGGATACCGATGGAGCGCAATTCCTTGACGCTGTGCTGGGTGGGCTTGGTCTTGACCTCCCCGGCGCTCTTGATGAAGGGCACGAGCGTCAGGTGGATGTAACAGACGTTTTCTTTGCCCAGGTCGCCTTTGAGCTGGCGGATAGCCTCTAGGAAAGGCAGGCTCTCAATGTCCCCCACGGTGCCGCCGATCTCAATGATGGCCACATCCACCGACGGGGCGACTTTCAGGATGGCTTGCTTGATTTCGTCGGTGATATGGGGGATGACCTGGACGGTGCCCCCCAGATAATCCCCCCGGCGTTCCTTGGTGATGACATTGTAGTAGATGCGGCCCGAGGTAAAGTTGTTCTCCTGCCCTAAGGTGACGGAGGTGTAGCGTTCATAATGCCCCAGGTCCAGGTCCGTTTCGGCCCCGTCTTCGGTGACGAACACCTCGCCGTGCTGAAAAGGGTTCATGGTCCCGGGGTCCACATTGATGTAAGGGTCCAGCTTCTGGAAGGTGACCCTAAGCCCCCGGGATTCCAACAAGGCCCCAATGGCCGCCGCCGCCACTCCCTTGCCCAAGGAGGACAGCACCCCGCCGGTGATGAAAATTATCTTGGTCTTCACACTCCCCTTAATATACCCGCCCACCTTTAATGTCAAGCCGAAGGGGGAGAGGAGAGGGGGTAAAGAAACTTGGGGGGAGGGCCAGGGAACTAAGTTCCCTGCCCTCCCCCAAAACCCTTCCATCCCCTATTCCACCCAGTAGTTAGGAGCTTCTTTCATGATGATGACGTCGTGGACGTGGGATTCCTTGAGCCCGGCTGGGGTGATGCGCACAAATTTAGCCTTGGCCTGGAGTTGGGGGATGGTGAGCACCCCCACATAACCCATGCCTGATCTTAAGCCCCCCATCAACTGGTAGACGACGTCGGCCAGTTTACCCCGGGAGGGCACCCGGCCGACGATGCCTTCCGGCACCATCTTGCACTCCAGGTCCGCGTCTTCCTGGCAATAGCGGTCCCGGCTGCCGGCCTTCATGGCCTCCAGCGACCCCATACCCCGATAAATCTTGTAACTGCGCCCCTGGAAGATCACGGTCTCCCCGGGGCTTTCGTCGGTGCCGGCGAACAGGCTGCCGATCATGACCACGTCGGCGCCCGCGGCCAGGGCCTTGGTGATGTCGCCGGAGTATTTGACGCCGCCGTCTGCCACCAAAGG
Organism: Desulfobaccales bacterium; assembly: GCA_030694005.1. GTDB lineage: Bacteria > Desulfobacterota > Desulfobaccia > Desulfobaccales > 0-14-0-80-60-11 > JAUXZG01. The sequence goes on from JAUXZG010000097.1 coordinate 3,190, forward strand.
AATGTCCGCCTCTTTGGCGGCCTTGGCGCAGTCCATAATGGCGGAGAGTTGAGGCAGCCCCACCCCGGCGATGACCCGGGTGGTGCAGATGGAGCCCGGTCCCACCCCCAGCTTCACGGCGTCGGCGCCGGCCTTGATCAGATCCCGGGTCCCTTCGGCGGTGCCCACATTGCCGGCGATCAATTCCACCTGGGGAAACACCCGCTTGGTGTCCTCAACCGCCCGGATCACCCGAGAGGAGTGGCCATGGGCGGTGTCAATGACGACCACGTCCGCCCCGGCCCTGAGCAGGGCGTCGACTCGGGCTTCCCTATCCGGGCCCACCCCCACCGCGCCCCCCACCCGCAGGCGGCCGAATTCGTCCTTGCAAGATTGGGGATACTTGCGGATCTTTTCAATGTCCTTGATGGTGATCAGGCCCTTCAGTTGGTAGTCGTCATCCACCACCAACAGTTTCTCAATGCGGTATTTATGCAACAGGGCCTTGGATTCCTCCAGGGTAATGCCCACCGGGGCGATGACCAGGCGGTCTTTGGTCATCACCTCCTTGACCTTTTGCTCCAGGTTGGTTTCAAAGCGCAGGTCCCGGTTGGTGACGATCCCCACCAGGCGTTTGCCCTCTACCACCGGGATGCCGGAGATGCGGTAACGCTCCATGAGTTCCAGGACATCGGCGATGCGGGCCTCAGGGCCGATAGTCACCGGGTCGATGATCATGCCGCTTTCCGACTTTTTGACCTTCTCCACCTCCAGGGCCTGCGCGCTGACGGTCATGTTGCGGTGGATGATGCCGATGCCCCCCTGGCGGGCCAGAGAAATGGCCGTATCCGCCTCGGTCACGGTGTCCATGGCGGAGCTGAGCAAGGGGATGTTGAGCCGGATGCGCCGGGTGAGGCGGGTGGACAGGTCCGCTTCGCTGGGCAACACCGCGGACGGCCCCGGCACTAACAACAAATCATCGAAGGTATAAGCATCAGGAATAGACTCATAAGCCATGGGTTTTTGCTCCAAAAGATGGAATGGGTTTTTGGGGGAGGATTGTAAGTGGGCCTGTGGCCCTTAGCCCCCTCCCCCAATTACCATCTGCCCCAACACTCCTTCCAGCAGGCCGGCGTCGATGACCACCAGGAGGTCCTGCCGGAATACTTCGAGAATGGTCAAAATTATCAAGGCTCCCGTGACCATGACCCCGGCCTTGGCCGCCTCCATGCCGGGGAGTAAGGCCCGCTGCGCCTCGGGCAGGCCGGCCAGTTGTTGGGCCAACGCCGCTATCTGGGCCCTGGTCATTATCAGATTATTTACCTTATTTGGCTCGTATTTGCTCATTTTTAAAGACAGGGCCGCTAAAGCGGTCACCGCGCCGGCGGTTCCCACTAAGCGGGGCGGCTCCGACAGGTGGGGTTGAAAAAATTGCCGATAAAATTCCCCCAACTGTTCCTGCAATTCTTGTTTCAGGGCCGAAACCCGCTCCGGGCTCGGAGGATCCCCCAGGGGGCGGGCCTGGCTCAAGGTCAGTACCCCCAGGGGCAGGCTGGCGAACCGGGGGTGGTGGCCGGGGCGCAGCAAGGCCCACTCGGAGCTGCCGCCGCCCACATCAAACACCGCCACCGCCTCGTCCTGCAAAAAATCCGGGGCCAACACGGACAGCACCCCCTGCAGGGCAAAACGGGCTTCTTCCTCCGGGGAAAGGACGCGGACCGTCAGCCCCAGGGAATCCCGCAGCCGGTCCAGAAAGACCTGGCCATTTCTAGCCTGCCGCACCGCATGGGTGGCCACGGCCTGATAATGCTCCACCCCATAAGTTTGCATCACCTGGATTAGGCCGGCTATAGCCTTAAAGGTCCGGTCCATGGCCTCCGGAGCCAGAGATCCCTCCTGGGCCAGCCCCTGGGCCAAACCGGTGACTTCCCGGTGGTGATCAATCACTCGAAAGCGCCCCGGCCCGGTGGCCTCCGCCACCGCCAGGCGCACGGTCAGACTGCCAATATCCAGAGCAGCAAAGCTTAAACGCGGCATTTTATATCAGGGTTGTTTGGGGGAGGGGGCTAAGGGCCGCGGGCTTTTACCCTTACAAAAAACTCCCCCAAAACCCCACCCCCAATCCCTTAAGTTTGGCCGGGGAAGGCGGGGCTAAAAGCCCCGCCTTCCCCGGCCTAAACTAATTTTTAAGCCACCAGACGGTTTGTCAATTTTTTCCCTTATCCC
>JAUXZG010000104.1 GCA_030694005.1 Desulfobaccales bacterium
GTGGGGAAGGCGGAGCCATCGGCTCCGCCTTCCCCACCCAAATAAACCCCCCATAAGGGATTGGGGGAGGGGGTAAGGGCCCCCCGGCCCTTAGCCCCCTCCTCCAAGAAAAACAGCAAGGAGGACCGTAAGGATTATGCCACTTATAAAATGTCCGTGGTCAGTTAGTAAATCCCTTGCTGCCGTGGGTTATGAAAGCTAATAAGGTTCCCTGGACCGCCCGTCTGGAGGCCGCGGTAGCCGCGCACGGGGCCGGCCTGGCCTCTGCTCAACCCCTGGCCGGGGACGGCTCGGACCGCCGCTTTTTCCGCCTGCTGGGGTCCCCTACCCTCGTCCTCCTCTACCATCCCTATCCCCCCGGGGGGCCAGTCAATGAAAACGATTCCTATTACCTCATCGGCCGCCACCTCCGCGCCCAAGGAGGGCCGGTGCCGGAGATTTACGCCTATAACCGGGAAGAAGGCTGGATGCTCCTGGAGGATCTAGGAGATGTCAGTTTAGAGTCAGCCTTTGCCAAACCGCTTAAAGAAGGCCAGATGCGCTTCTGGTACCGCCAGGCTCTGAAGGTGCTGGTGGGTCTCCAGGTTGATGGCCGAGAAGGCTTTGACCCCTCCTGGTGTTTTGATACCCCGGTGGTGGACCGGCCTTTCCTGTTAGAAAGGGAATGCGGCTATTTCGTCCAGGCCTTCCTTTACGGCTACCTGGGCCTTAAGGTCACCAGGGAGGAATTGGCTCCCGACCTTGACCGGCTTTTGAGCCTGGCTCTCCCCGAGGGCCCCAACTATTTTCTTCACCGGGATTTTCAGTCCCGCAATTTGTTTATCAGGGATGGAAGATTGCGGGTCATTGATTTCCAGGGGGGGCGGCTGGGGCCGTTGGGCTATGATGTGGCGGCCCTGCTCATCGACCCCTATGTGGGGCTGACCCCGGCCTGGCAAGAGGAACTGCTAAACTACTATCTGGACATCCTTAAAACCCGCCTGACCGTGGATGACGCGGCCTTTAAAGAACAGTATCGCCACCTGGCCTTGTGCCGCAATCTGCAGATCTTAGGGGCCTTCGGTTTCCTGACTAGAGTGAAGAAGAAGGACTACTTTGCCCGCTATATCCCGGCGGCCCTCACCGGCCTGCGCCAACGCTTAAAGGATAGGCCGGGGGAATTCCCGCGACTGGAGGAGGGGGTGGAGCAGGCTATGGGGGGAGGGGGCTAAGGGCCGGTGGGCCCTTACCCCCTCCCCCAACCCCTTAAGTTTTGTTTTGGCTGGGTAAGGCGGGGCCTTTGGCCCCGCCTTACCCAGCCAACTTAAAGGGGGTTGGGAGGGGAGTTTGAGGGGAGGTCGGGGGAACCGCGTTCCCCCGACCCTCCCCTCAAAAAACCCTAAAAGTCCAAATTAAACAACACGTCCGCGCCGGTGTTGCGGCGTCCCATCTGGGATTCAACGCTCAGGTATTTATTGACTTTATAATCCATGATCACCTGCTCGGTGTTATCCCGGTGCAGGGGGTCAAACTTGCGTTCGAAGGAAACGGTAAGGTCCTTGGTGATGGGTTTGGCCACCCCCACCGCTTGCCGTTCGCCCATGGGGCTGCTCCGCAGGGTAACATCGCTCACCAGAGGGAAGTCTTTCCCCAGCAATTCTTTGAGTTTTTCGGCCGTGAGGCCTCCCAGGATTCCCGCGGCCTGTTGGCCGACCTTCAGATACTCATCCTTGGTGAGGCGTTGGGCCGGCCGCCCAAAGACCAGGTAGGCCAGGAGGTCCTGGGGGGAGAGGGGGGGGATGCTTTCCAGGCGCACCTGGGGCTTGCTGACAGCGCCGGTGGCATTCAGGACCAAGGTAAGGCCATCCATTTCATGGGTGGCCCGGCCTTCCAGGGTAACCTCTTCCCGGGGGTTGCCGGGGAGGCGGATTATCCCTCGCTCAACCTTGAAGACCCGTCCCTGCAGTTCATAGGTGCCCTTCAGGGTATGGACCTCCCCGGCTATATAGGCCGGTTGGCCGGAGAGTTTGGTGGCCTTGAGGCGCCCGGCCATTTCGGCGTTCAGACGCTTATCCTTGAGCCATACTCCGCCCGGGGCCTCCATAACCACATCCATCTTTAGGTCCTTATAAAAGGAGGGTTTACCAGGTGAAGGGAGGGGTTTGGCCGGGGGCGGCAGTGGAGCCCGGGGCGCCACCAGAGTGATATCTGCATGCTTGTCGGACTGGAAAAAGCCGGGGCGGAAGGTGGCCCGGGGGACCATGAGTTGGCCCTTCAGGAGGGGGGCGGACCAGGGGCCGCTCAGGGTGAGAGTGCCGTTGCCCGCAGCCTCCCCTCCACTCCGGCGCAAGACCACAAACTCCTGAAGTTGGGCCCGGGCGTCCACCTGCCGGGGGTAAAATCCCGCCAGGCTGATCTCTCCGCTGAGGCGGGCGGTGCCGCCGCTTTCTAAAGTAATTTCGGGAATTATTAATCTATCCCCCTGGAGCCGGGCCTGCCCCGGGGCCAGCCGATATGGCGTCCCGGCCTGGCGAAAGGTGATAAAACCCGGCCCCCAGCGGACCTGTCCCGATACTTGGGGGCGGCTCAGGCTACCCTGCCACTCGGCCAGGATGTCCAGGGCCCCCTCCGCGGCCAGCACTTCCGGACTGAGGCCGGTTAAGAGGGCCAGGTTGACCTTTTCCCCGTGCAGCCGGATGTGAAGCTCCCGGTCTCCCCAGGCCCATTTCAGCGGCATGGCCGAGAAATGGAGGGGGATGTGGCCTTCCCAGGTAAGCCGCGGGCCGGGGGCGCTTTCTTCCAGGCTGCCGCTCAGGTGCAGGCGGTCGTCCCGATAGCTGATGGAAGTGTTAAAAGAGCGGAAAGAAAAATCTCCCCACTTCCCCGGCCCCCAGGTTAGCTGCCCCTGAATCACCGGAGAGCGAGGGTCCCCGCTCAAGGTCACCAGGCCTCGAATCTTCCCGTCACAGGGGCTACCTTTAATGCAAAAAAGAGACGCCGACAGGTCCCCCACCTCCAGGCGGCCGGAAAGTTTCCCTTCTTTGGCCTGCCCCCGAAAGGTGAGTTGGCCTTCATTAATCTTAAAGGTGGCTGGGGCAATCTCCCAGCCGGGCAGGAGGCGGACCTGGATGGGGCTGGTGTTATAACCGGAAAGCCCCGAAATCTGCCAGCGACACCGTTCCACCAGCAGGGACCAGGGCCGGGCCGTCAGATCGGCCGCGCCCTTAAGCTCAGCCTGAGGTCCCTGGGGGGAAGAGGCGGTAAAGCTAAAACGCCAGCGGCCGGCATCCCCCTGGGAGGTGAGGTGTAACTGAGAGAACACCCCCACCGGGGTTTTTAAGCCGGCCCCTTTAAGGTCCAGGTGTCCGGAAGTAGGCGGCCAGCCTCCCCCCTTGACCTCAATCTTCATGGACTCCAGGTTAAGCCCCTCTAAGGAGAGGCCATGGCCTTTGCCCTGGAAGGTGAACTGGGGCAGATTCCAGGGGCCTTTCAGGGTGCCCTCCCCTTCCAGACGTCCCCTTAAGCCCGCCGGCAGCCAGGGCACGGTGCCGTCCGCGGCCAGGCTGCCGCGATAGGCCACCTCCAACCCCTTGCCCTGCATAGCGCCTTTCATTTCTGCGGAGAGCGCCCCCAGGCGGAGCTGGACCTGGGGAATTTCCAGCTTTGACCCATCCCAGGTCAGGCGTCCCTTAAGCTCTTTTAAGGGTTGCCGGGCCACCTGTCCCCGGGCTTCCACTTCTCCGGAGACCCAGAGGGGAAAGGGGGAGGGAGCCGACGGCCTGCGAAAGTTTCCCGAAAATTTGCCCTCAAGCAGACTGTCGGCCAGATATGACGCCCCCAAGAGGTCGGGTTTGACCCCCTCCGCCTGGATCTTAAGCTCCCCGGCCGGATTGGCCAGCAGCCTGCCGGCCGCGGCCATCTTGAACTGCCCGAAGTTGCCCTTAATCAGGCCCTCCAGGCGCTGCTGACGGCCATCGCCGGTTAAGGTAAATCCAAGGTGCTCCACCCGAGCGTTTTGATAGCGGAAGGGCCGGCACTCTAGACTCCACGCCATTTGGCCGGGGGGCCACCTGAAGCCTGTCCCTTTAAGCTGAAGCCTGGCGGTCAGGGGCTCCAGGCCCTTAAGTTTCTGCTCCCAGGTGCTATTCCAGGCAGTAAAGAGCTCCGGCGACAAGCCGGCCAGGTCCACACCCAGGTCATACTCCCATTCTGTGGGACCCTTCCGGAGGGCGCCCTCCAGGCGGTATTGCGCTTTTTGGAGATTGCCTTCCCCCATTATCTTAAGTTGGGCCGGGCTGCCGCTGACCTGAAATTTCCCTCCCAGGTCCCAGGCGCCGGGCCACTGGGGCCAGAGGCGGTGAATCTCTCCCCCGGAAGTGGGCCCCAGGTCGCCCGTAAGCTCTATGACCGGTTCCGCCGCGTCCAGCCGCAATGCCCCGGTTAAAGCGATCAGGGGTTGATCCCCGGCTGCCAGCTTAAGCGACTTGAGGTCAAGGCGTTGGCGGCTGTAAGTACAAGAGGCGTCTAGTTGTAAGGGGCCCTGGGGGGCGGTGAGGGCCAGGTGGGCGCCATGCACCTGGATGGCCTGCTGGGGCCTTTTGGGGTGGCGCACGGTAAGGGCCAGCTTAAGATCCAGGTCTTTAAAGCGCTGGGTTTCCCCAGGGCGGATGAGATCAACGGTGCCGTCTTGTATCAGGATTTGCGGAAAATCCAAGCTGCGGAAGGGGGGCGGCGGCCTCTCGCGCCAAAGCCCGCTGACATTCCAGTGGCCTTGCCGGTCCTGGCTGAGGGTGAGGTGGGGGCCATGGATGGCCAACTTGGCGATCACCGGCTGGAGCTTGACAAAAGAGAAAAGGGAGAAACGCAGCTCTACTCGTTCGGCCCGCAGTACCTCGCCCTGGCGGCCCTGCACCAAGATGTCGGTAAAGACCAGCCCGGTAAGGGGATTGCCCCGGACCTGACGGACTTGCACTTCTCCATGGATGCGTCCCTGGGCCCAGTCCACCAGACGCCAGCCGCCCCAGCCCCAGAAGAAGTCGGTATTGAGCAGCCGCCAGAGCGCAAATCCGCCCACCAGGATGACCAGAGCGAGGCCCGCCAGAACATAACGATACCGGCGCATTTGTTTATATTAGCACATTAATAAGGGAATAGGAATTGGCGGAGGGGACTAAGGGCCAGGGGGCCTTACCCCCCTCCCCCCAGCCTCCATATGCGCTAACTTATGAGACAGCCTTCATCCCCCCTTTGTAAAAGGGGGGTCAGGGGGGATTTCCTTGCGCATTCGCTCCGCTATCTCCCGGTAGATGACTTCTACCACCGCCTCGGTTTCTTTTAAAACCTGTCGGCTGTTAAAACGAAGAACCGTCAAGCCAAGTCTGCATAAATAATTGTCCCGCTCTCTGTCCCTTTCAGCATGATGGTCTTCAAGATGCTGCGAACCGTCAATCTCAACCACCAATTTTCCCTTTGGCGAATAGAAATCAACAATGTAATCACCAACCGGTTTCTGGCGGTAAAATTGCACGCCCGAGATCTGTTTGCCCCGTAGCCGTGACCATAAGACACGCTCACTTTCGGTCAGGTTCTGTCGGAGTTGCCGTGCCCTGGGCTTCAGCCTGGCGTTATACTTGAGCATGGCTTTATTCTTAAAATCCCCCCTTACCCCCCTTTGTCAAAGGGGGGATTTAACCTTTGCCGCTAATCTATGATAACTTATTATAATAGCACACTTTTTAAGTTAGCGTTTGTGCCCAATCCCCCTCCCCCAATCCCCTAACTGCGCCAGGTCTAGGCGATGACCAAGACTCAGGCTGACAATTATTAGATAAAGCTCACATAAAATCTGACCCTTATAGCCAAACTTGAGTTTATGACGAGATCCCCAATACATGTATGATAATCAAATCAAAACATTGCCGTTGGCTCTCAGACCGAGGATATAAAGCAGTGATCTGGAAGCTCTACTGAACTAATATTCTTTGATTTTGCCTTTAGACTATCCTATAGTTTGCTCATCTGGGAAGCTCCCCAATATAAAATGTAGGTCCATGAAAGGTAGCTTAGGCTATGGACGCGTCTTTGCGGATTCTGGCTTCCACGAACAACGCCCGTGGTGACTTGTTCACCCGACTGATAAAGGACTTGTTCTTCGCCCTGGGGTACGATGACCTCCGTTTGAACGTCCACAAAACAGGGCGGGAACTGGATATCCAGGGACAACACCGGATTGAACCTCGCAGAGTCGTTGCAGAATGTAAAGCACACACCGCCAAAATGGGCGGTGACGAGCTTAACAAATTCCTTGGAGTCCTGACCCGAGAGCGGAAGAAAAACGCGCCCACTCCTGTCACCGGATACTTCGTGTCACTTAGCGGCTTCACAGAAACCGGCATCCAGCAGGAGGAAGAAACCGGGGATGATCGAGTCATTCTCCTGAAAGCAGAACAAGTGATCAGCGAGTTGGAGCGGAGCCGTGTCCTGGTTGGACGCACTGTGGCCGCCGAACGTGCAGGCCAGTGCGCTCACCATGGTGGACTGACTGACGCCGTGCTGGAAGACGCCGAACTTCTTGGCCATGAACGTGGTTACCTTTGGGCAATTCATTATTCGCGAAATAAGGAACTAACCCACTTCGCGCTCATCCATGCGGACGGCACGCCCCTAGCGGAACCCGTGGCACGGGAAGTCATTGATGCTGACCGCCAATGCTCCGGTATTCTCCATTCTCTGCATTACCTCGCCCCGGCACCTCCTCCGCCCGAGCGGGCAAAGTTGGCAGCTGAGGCGATAACCCGCTATCGGCAATGGCTCGGCGAGGAATGCGGCTTCATCCAACTCGATGGATTGCCTGCCGATACCGACCTGAGCGCAACCCGGATGAAATTGGAACGGCTTTTTGTGCCCTTGAAAGCGTACTACCTGTCTGAACCCAAAGATGAAACGGATAAAGAAGCAGAGGGAGAGAATAAGGTTCTTCCGATTGGTGAAATGCTTTCAGAGAGCACACACCTTGCCCTGCTTGCCACCCCCGGAGGAGGAAAAAGCACCCTCCTCAAACGCCTTGCCATCGCCTACGCATTTCCCGAACGACGCGTCGAGGTTTCGGATGACTTGCCAGACCGGAGTTGGCTCCCGCTCTTCCTGCGTTGCCGCGAGTTGAGGGACCGAGCATATCGCCCCATTCTGGAAATCCTCGACGACCTTCCGCGCCATGCTGGCATGAATGAACTGGAGGCGGGCGCCTTCCGCGAGTCTGTGCACGAAATTCTTCGCGCCGGTCGAGCACTCCTTCTAGTTGACGGGTTAGACGAGATATCCGAGGAAGGCGCGCGGCAAGTGTTCGCGAACAATCTACGCACTTTTCTTGCGGTTTTTCCAAAAGCGGCGATAGTAGTTGCGTCACGCGAGGCAGGCTTCAGGTTGGTGGCCGGTGTAGTTGCCAGCGCTTGCGTCAGGGCGAAGCTGGCACCTTTTGACAAGCACGACGTTCAGCAACTCTGTGAGCGGTGGCATCTGCAGGTGGTTGGCGACAATGAGAAAGTGCGGACGGACGCCCGCGACCTTGCGCGTACAATATGGCAAAACGAACGAATCCGTACATTGGCCGAGAACCCACTTCTGTTGACAACGCTGCTGGTTATAAAACGCTGGATCGGGGAATTGCCGCGCAACCGCGCCGCCCTATATCGGGAAGCAGTCCGGGTGCTTATCCGAACATGGAATGTGGAAGGGTATGCTCCGCTAGATGAGGAGGAGACACTCGCACAACTCTCCTACGTCGCTTGTGCGATGATGGAGCAAGGCACCCAACGGATCGGCCAAAAAGCGTTGACAAGACTACTGCAGCAAGCACGTCAGGAATTGGAAGCAGAACTTCACTTCGTTGCGATCTCAGCCACGGGCTTCATCGAACGCATCGAGTATCGCAGCAGTTTGCTTATGCAGACCGGACACGACATTTTGGAGGGGGAGTTTCAGCCAGTCTACGAGTTCCGACACCTGACATTCCAAGAGTATTTGGCGGCGCGCGGCTACGTCGAGGAACAATACCCGGGGCGAGCCGAGGGTCAGGCTCTTCTTCATCTACTCGAACCCCATTTTGAGGATGAGCGGTGGCGTGAAGTGGTAGCGCTTTCGGCAGTGCTCGCGGGGCGCAGAGCGGAGCCGATTATGAAGCGATTGGCCGCGGTATGCGCGAATATTGAATGGCTCCAACGGGACCCGAGGGAAAGCGGTAGACCGCAAGTTATCCTACTGAAACAATGCCTCCTCGACGAGGTGCAGGTCACGACCCCGACCCTGCGCGCCGCGTTGGAGCAGGTAGCGCGCCACGTCCGGGATGTGCCTATTGAGCCTATTAGGAAAAAGGGCACAGGAATGGAGCAAGAAAGCGCCCTCATCAGGCTACGGCGGGGGAAATACGGAACACTTCTTCAGCAAGTGACTGAAGACTCCTACCTCAGCGGAAGGAAAAATTGGGAAGAGTATGAACTCGCCATTGCGGATCTCGCGTTTGAGGAGCAGTTCCAATCTTCCGCCAGGGTACAGATGTCGGCATCTGTGTCGCATTCATTGTTGAAAGCGATTGAAACAGGGGAGAGGATAGAAAAGGTTCGTGCGGCTTTGGTGGGCATGCGGTTGGCTTTCTCGGCTCGTCACCGAGATCCTAGGTCGGAACCCGCCAGACCTGATGAACTCTTCCAGCCACTACGTGATGCAATTTGTGGGATGCTCAATCCTAATGACCCGCCTTTGGCTCTGGCAGCCTCTTGGGCATTGGCTTGGATTGGGGACACCAGACGGTGCACTGCCGCCATAGACCTTGCCTCGATGTTGTGTCTATATCAAATATGGAAAGACTCGCCATGGCAAGAACTGTCTCGGTTCGCGGCCTGGGCATTTGCTGCCCAACCGCTTTTACCTCGTGACACGTTCAGCAAAGATGTGTGGGGTTCTTGCGATGCGTTTCTAGAAAAAGCCTCAGGACATGAAAAGAGTAGGAAAGGACGTATATCACAAAGGGCCGCATTAGTGGTTGCATGGTACCGACAAGCACCTTGGAACGATGGAGATCTCGTTCGGGTAATTGCGGATGTAATAGAACCGGGTGATGCCGATTATACCATGCGCGATCTCTTGGAGAACCTTGGCGACGCAGGAAGACAAGTACTGCAGAAATTGAGGGAGAAGAAAGACGAAGCGCACAAGAAACCTCGCAAGAGGCGATAACGATCCTCCCTCAGCGCCTGCGTCATTCCGGAACGCTTAAGGAATTGCCAAGACTACCCCGGCCCAACCAGCCGGATGCAGGCGCCGGTTTACATCCGCGCCTGATCCGCAGCCATATTACAAGGCAGGGTCATGATTACTGCCTGCCTTTTCATTTTCCCTTTAAATAATTTGAACCTAAGAGAAAGGGTCTATAATCTGTCGATAGCTTGCCAATATATGTACATTTCACTAGGTTGCGTTATCATCACAATATTTAATAACTTACCTCTATCTTGAAGGGAAAGGATGTCAGACCAAGGCTTAGCTGTCACAATTTATTTTAAGGAAGGATTTTCAGCTTCCCACCGAAAACTCTTCCCTAAAACGCCTGGCCGATGGTGAAATGGAAGTGATAGCGGTCCTTGGTGGGATCGATGGGGTTCAGAGGGAAACCGATGTCCAGCCCCAGGGGACCGATGAAGGTATGATAGCGCAGGCCGAAACCGGAAGAGTACTTCAATTGGCCCGGGTCCGTATCGCGCACCTTGAGAAAGACATTGCCGAAATCCAGAAAGGCCACGGCGCGGAATTCCTTATAAATGGGAATGCGGGCCTCAAGAGAACCTTCCAGGAGGGATTCCCCCCCCATAGGATTGCCGCTGGCGTTGCGGGGGCCCAGGTAATCCAGGCGATAACCCCGCACGCTGTTGATGCCGCCGGCGAAAAAGCGCCGGAAGATGGGAATGTCCGCAGTGGCCTGGATGGGCTCAATGATGCCGAACTTGACCCGTCCGGCCAGGATGAAGTTCGTACCTCCCAGGCTCTGGTAACGGCGCGCATCCAGCACCGAGCGGACGAACTGCATGTTGGAGCCGAGAAAATCCGGGGCAACCTCCTCATCCAGCGCCAGCATCCCGCCGCGATGCGGGTCCAGAGGGTTATCCATAGTGTCCTGCCGCAGGCCCAACAGCACCATGGAGGCCCGGTAGAGTTTCCCCGGCTGGGTCTCGCTTAAGAGGATCAGGGTTTCCGCCGGAATGTTGAAAGGCCGGGCGAACTCCAGACCATGTCCCAGATACCCCCGAAAACGCCAGGGCAGGTCCCGCTGCAGACGGGCATTGGTAAAAACGGCCTTATCGGTAAATCCCGGCAAATAACGGCGGATCAGGCCGCTCTGGAGAATCAGGTCATTATTAGTAGATAAGATCAAGGGGTTGAAGAAGGTGCCCTGCACCCGGTTTTCCAACTTGGAGTATTTGCCTTCCAGGTCAAGCATGCGGCCGCCCCCGCCGAAATTACGGAAGCGCAGAGCCAGCCGCGCCCTGAACTCATCCTCATCCCCATATCCCAGCCCCACCTTTAAAGACCTCTGCTTCTTCTCCTGGACCTCCACCAAGATAGGAATGTGGCGTTCCTCCTGGGGCACCTCTTCCGGGGTAAGCAGGACGCTTCTGAAAAGGTCCAGGCCATAAATCCGCTGCTGGCTTTCATAAAGCTCTTTTAAGGAGAAGGGGGCGCCTTTTTTGAAGGTCAATTGGCGCAGGATTACCCTATCCGGGGTTTCCGGCTCTCCCTTTACTTTGACTTCCCCAAAATAGCAGAAAGGCCCAGGCTTCACGGTGAGGTTAATCTCCGCCGTATCTTGCTCTTCATCCAGGATGACCTGGCCTTCCACCTTGGCCCGGGGATAGCCGTGATCCACTAAGTGGTTCAGGTACAGCCGTTTTAAGGCATCATAGGTTGTTTCTTCGAAACGGTCACCGGGGTTAAGGGGACTTTTCCCCTTAAGTGCGGAGAGATTCGGGGGGACTTCAGCGGGAGCCAGGGTAACTTCCACCCGGGTAACCTCCACCCAGGGCCCCTCCACGACGGTGAGCTGCACCTCTACCCGGCCCTCCTCGGTCTCGTGGACCTGGGGGGTGATCTTCGTATGGTAAAACCCATACCGGCGGTACACGGCCTTTAAGCGCTCCACATCGGCTTCTATATCTTCGGGTTTAAATACCGGAGGTTTCTTCCAGGGCCAGCGGGAAGGCAGGGGCATGGACAGCTCTTCCTTGAGCTTCTTAACCGGAATGGTCTTGGCCCCGGTGATCTTTAAGGAACGCAGTATCGGAGTGAGGGGAGCTTCGGGCACCGGTTCGGCCGGCACGCTGCCTGCGGTTCCTAAAAGGATAATTACCAAGAGACAGAGGAGCTTGGGGGATGGGGCCAGGGGTCGCGCTCCCCTGGCCCTCCCCCCAACCTCACCCTTAACTGATAAACCAGAAACTCGCATTCGATATGGGTAAGCTACGCTTATCTCGCCCTCTTGGCGTGGGTCCTGATCTCGGGGAACAGGTGGGGTTGTCTTCCCTGGCGCGCCGCAGCTGCCGAAGAGATTTCCGGCCGGTGCAGCAGCTCCTGAGGAATGGCTTGGACCAAGGGGGACAACCGGGTGCGGCGCCTTTGGCCCCCCAGGGTCCGCACCCGGGCCCGGGTAAGGAAGACCTGTCGGGAGGCCCGGGTGAGGCCCACATAAAAAAGGCGGCTTTCCTCCTCGGCGTCAGCGGAGCCGTCCCCAGGCGGTTCATAGGGGATAAGGCCCTTTTCGCACCCGGCGATAAAGACATAAGGAAACTCCAGCCCCTTGGCGGCGTGCAGGGTGAGGAGTTTAACCCTTTCCGCCACCAGGTCCAGGCCGTCCCATTCCGGGCCCACCCCTTCCCGGGCCTGCTGGCAAGGGATGCCGGCCTCCGTCAACCGCCGTTCCAGTTCCGGGCCCAGGGCATGGAGACGATAAAGCACCGCCACATCCTTAAACCCGGCCTTGGCCATGGGATCCTGATACCTAAGGTGGGTGTCTTCCAGGGCCAGGTGGCTCAGCCTCCCCACCAGTTTCTCGATCTGGCGAGCGATGGCCTGGGCCTCGACCCCCTCCGAGGCCACCTCCATAAGGACTACCGGCCGGTCACCGGGGCGATGCGTCATTAGGGGGGGAGGTCCGGAGCCGGCGGCCGCCCTCAGATGCTGCGCCGCCTCCAGTACCGGGCGGGGCAAACGATAGGTTTCGTTAAACCGGCAAGACACCGCTTGCGGCCAATCTTCTAAGAAACGGGAAAAATACGCCGGGGTGGCCCCCCTAAACCCGTAAATGGCCTGGTCCGGGTCGCCGATGACCATGATCTCCGTCTGAGGTCCCGCCAGGTTCAGAAACAGGCGATATTGCGCCTCATTCAAATCCTGATACTCATCCACCAAAAGGTGCCGAAACCTCGTCCGGTAGGCCTGCCGGACTTCCGGCTGCCGACTTAAAATAAGGACCGGGCGGGCGATCAGGTCTTCATAATCCCATAATCCTTCCAGACTCAGGGCGTTCTCATAGGCCCGAAAAGCCGCCAAATATTGCGGCTCTTCCCCTTGCTCCAAATCCTCCGGGTATTTAAGAGTCTGCTTCCATTGAATGATTTTTCTTTCCAGCCCGGCGACCGGGAGTTTATGCTGCCGGGCTGCCTGCCGGATCAAGGCGCGACGCCGTTCTTCATCCGCCACTTCCCGTTGGGGGCCGTCCTGGCCCAAAAGGATCTGATGGCCCAGGGCATGGAAGGTTTTGACCGTGAGGCGCTCCACACCGGGAAAATTCGGGAGCAGCTCTCGGATGCGGGCCTCCATCTCTGCGGCGGCCTGCCGGGTAAAGGTGAGGGCCAGAATCGCTTCCGGGGGCACCCCCCGGCGGTCCAGGAGATAGGCCAGGCGATGGGTGAGGGCCCGAGTCTTGCCGGTGCCCGGGCCGGCCTGCACCATGAGCGGGGTTCCCAAGTGAGTCACAGCTTGCCGTTGGTCCTGGTTTAACCCGCCCAAGAGGGGATCATCCGTAAGGAAGTGGTCAGTTTCAGGTTCACGGATTTCGGCAGCCGGGTCCGCCCCAGGGTCGGTGGTTGAGGAACAGACGGGCGGCTCGCGGTCGGTCTTCCTACTTTTATTGACTGAGTCGGTGGCAAAATTGTTAGCCGCTAGACTAAAGAAGGCTCCTTGCCCCATGATGCGCCGGCGTTCTTCCTGAGTAAAAAGATGGATTTCCCCGTAAGCGCCGTCATAGCCCGGGTTAATGTGCACCTCGCCCCGACGCATCTTGTCTATCCCGTACGCCAGCAAGCCACCGCCCTCCCGGGCCAGGTCCGTTAGGGGGACGCGGCGCAGGATATCCAACTCCGGCCCCAGCGTCTCCAGCAGGCGGAAATAGCGATGCCGCACCTTCTTGCTGCCGGCATTGACCTCCAAAACCTCCGCCAAGACCTCAAGCAAAGCAATCAAGGACTCAAAAGGCCTGGCCTCCGGAGGGGGAGAGCCAATCGGGCGGTCCGCCAGGTCCTGGACGCGGTGCATCACCCCCAAAGTCAGGGGCTTCTCACAGCGGGGGCAGCGTCCGCCCAAGGTTTTGGCTTCCTGGGGGGTAAGTCTGAGGCCGCATTGCCGATGCCCGTCCAGGTGGTACTTGCCCTCCTGGGGAAAAAATTCGAGGGTGCCCCTAAACCCGGTTTTGCGCCGGATAGCCTCGGTCAGGGCCGGATAGGTGGGGGGCACTTCAAAGAGATTGGCCTCCCGTCCTAATTTATGAGGCGAATGGGCGTCGGAGTTGGACACCAACAGGAACCGGTCCAGGGCGCTCACCTGCCAGTTCATGGCGGGATCGGAAGAAAGCCCGGTCTCTAAAGCATAGATGTGGGCTAAGGAGTCCTCAAAACAGTCCTCCAGGGAATCGAAACCGCTCTTGCTGCCCAGGACGGAGAACCAGGGGGTCCAGATGTGGGCCGGGATCACCAGGGCCTCAGGGTGGCTCTCCAGCACTAACTCCACCAGATTTCTGGCATCCAATCCCAGGATGGGCCGGCCGTCGGAGGTAACATTGCCCAGACGGCCCAGTCGCTGGGAAAGCTTGGCGGCCGCCTCCAGGCTGGGAAGCAAGAGAATCAGGTGGACCTTGCGAACCCGCCCACCCTTTTTATAAATGGTGCTAACCTCACCGGTGATTAAAAACCTGACTGGCGGAGTCGCCTCCCAGGGAGGACCTTTAAGTCCCAAGGGCAGGGCCAGGGTAGGTTTGAGTCCATAGACGCCGTCGGCCACCGGCTCCAGTTTATCTGTCAATTCCAGGAGCCACTGCGGATGGGTACAGTCTCCGGTACCCACCACCTGCACCCCTTTATAGCGGCCCCACAGATCCAGGTGTTCCAGGTCCGCTTCCCTAGCCGTGGCGATGGAGAAGCGAGAGTGGATGTGGAGGTCGGCGATGACTTCCATGGGTTCCCAGCTTACCACAAATTATGGCGGGATGCCAGAAACTGTAAGTTTGGGGGGCCAGGGAGGGGGGGTGCCCCCCTCACGGCCATCTCCTGACCACGGCGGTGGAGGGGACAGGCGCGAGAAAAAGTGAGCAACCCGTTCTTTCTTTAACATTATTTCAATTTCAGTTTGACATTTCCAAATTATTTTGTTAATGACAACCAGGTTAGCATGTCAGACTGAAAGCAGGGCCGCGGGCCCTGGAAGTAAATCGGAAGGGTATGCTAAATGCCTTCCGATTTTTTTTGTTTGACTGCTCTCGCGGTCCTGCTCCTAGAGCAGGAAAGGGTTCAATATTTTTAGGAGGTTTTTCGGTAA
Source organism: Desulfobaccales bacterium (assembly GCA_030694005.1). GTDB lineage: Bacteria > Desulfobacterota > Desulfobaccia > Desulfobaccales > 0-14-0-80-60-11 > JAUXZG01. The sequence continues at coordinate 14,833 of JAUXZG010000104.1, forward strand.
TGAAGGAGAGAGGAAAGGTTAAATGGTTTAATGACTCCAAGGGATTTGGCTTTATTTCCCGAGAGAATGGCCCGGATGTATTTGTGCACCATAGTGCCATCCAGGGCGAAGGCTTTCGTTCCCTGTCAGAAGACCAGGAGGTGGAGTTTGAGGTGGTCCAGGGTCAGAAGGGGCCCCAGGCACAGAACGTCGTAAAACTTTAAGTTGTTAATGTCTGATGTGCGGAACTCCGGCGGTCGTAAGACCCCGGAGTTCTACCGTCTTAAAGCCCCTTGGAGGTAAAACCATGGCACGGAACCGCTATGGCTGGGAAAAGCGCGCCAAAGAGATCGCCCGCAAGCAAAAAAGCGAAGAAAAATTAAAACGCCGCCAGAACAAAGTCCAGACAGGTCCTAAAGAGGAAAGCTCAGAGACGGTGGCCGAAGAAAGCTAGAGGTCGGCGCGAAACTTGCCCCCAGCCAAGATAAGCCCGGTAAACCGGGAACCCTTAGCAGAATCATCAATGATCGAGGAGAAGATATGAGTATGAAATTGTTTGTGGGCAATCTGCCCCACCAGATGACCGAAGACCAGTTACGGGACATTTTTTCTGAGGCCGGACAGGTGGCCTCGGCCAAAATTATCACGGACCGACACACCGGCCAGCCCCGGGGGTTTGGTTTTGTGGAGATGGAGACGAAGCTGGAAGGCCAGAAGGCCATCTCCATGATCAATGGCCGGGTCGTGGAAGGCCGCGCCCTGGCAGTCAATGAAGCCAGGCCGCAACAGAGGAGCTCATCCGGCAATCGCGGTCGCGGCTATCGTTGATGGCACCCCCCCTTTGCTAGCAGAAATGGGGGGCTGGTTTAGAAAAATAACTTGAGCAAAGGACCGGCAGGGACTTATGACCTTGCCGGTTTTTTTGTCTTGTCCAGAAAAAAATAGGGGGAGACTGGTAAACAAGCAGTTATTAGGGCTTGAGGCTAAAATTTTCCCTAACCCTCGCGGCTGCTGAAGACATGTAAGCACTACCTACCCTATTGGCCGTATTTTTGGGGCTGGTGTGGCGTTTCAGCAATACTTTTACAAAGTTTTTACCGCCCATGAGGCGATTTTAAGCCTTGATAGCCTTTTGTAGCCGCAAGCTTTAGCTTGCGCCAAGATCCCTCGGGCCACGAAAAGCGCAGGCTAAAGCCTGCGGCTACAGAAAATCTCTTTCTGGGAGATATGGCTCAGTTCACGGTTGCCGAGCCCCAAACTTTTTAACGATATTCCTGAGACACGATACTAGCCCCACCCTGGACCCCAGGAGGTTTACAGACCTGGCCGGGCCTCGAAAATAGCGCTTTAGGGGGGAGGATCAGGGATCACAGGACGCCTCTGTTCAAAGTGACATTCGGTGGCCAGGCCGGGTGCCGGCTTTTATCATTTTGAGATTTCCTGGGTATCTCAGACCTGGTTTTTTTTCATTTTGGCATCAAGGGCAGGTCTTAAGGATGCCGGTTCACCCCCAGGGAAGTATAGACTTTGTGGAAGGGTCAGGGAGTTTCTTATCAGGGCGTGCCCTCCGCCACCAAGCCGCCCAGCCCAGCCGTTTACCGTTACCGTCGAAGGCGGGGCGCCTTGGGCCCCAACTTCACCGGCCGAATAAGAACGAAAGGGGTTGGGGGATGAGTAACCGCGGTGGGGCCTGTGGCCTTTAAAGGATGATTCTCCGCCTCTCATGGGAAAAATGGGGGAACTGACCCGGAATTTATTCCTTGATAACCTAAGTAAGGATATATGAAAATCAACATAAAGGGCTCTCCCCCGGAAGCGCCTCTAAACAAGGGGTAGGGTTAAAAGCGGGGGAAACCTGGATAGGGAACGGGGCGTTAACCCATAGAAGGATCTGTGGGCGCGGGTTTTGTTGCAATATTTAACTAGAGAGACTAAATGAAAAGTTTCACAAATACCTTTCACAAAAAAGCCCCTCCCCCAAGAGTGGCTTTTTTGGCTTTTTTGCACCAGTGCTAGATGGAAGCTTTAGCCGGCAAGACCTGGGGGGACACCTCCTCGAAATACGGCCGGAAGACATCCTCATCCAGGCGGAGCATCAGGCTGCCGCACTGGGTGCAAAGGGCCGTGTGGTCATCCAGACCGGCCACCCGTTGGTCACGTCCAGCACAATCCACACATTGGTATTCATAAATGGGCATAATTAACATCCCCCTCGTAACTGTTATATGCAATATCCATACCTAATAATATCACATTTTCACAACAATCATGATTCCTTAATTTTAAATAATATATCGAAAATTACTTTATGCTCACAAAAGTATTAGCATCAATCCCCTAAATAAGGTTGATGCGTTATGACCTCTATCCTGGGATATTTGCCCCATCGATAGTAAGCCCACACTTTCAGGGCAAAGGAGGAGGCATGTCCATCTTGCGGGAGAAAAGACGCACCAAAATTGTTTGCACCTTGGGACCGGCCTGCGCCGGTGAGGTGCTGCCCAGATTGCTGGAGGCCGGTATGAATGTGGCCCGCCTCAACTTCTCCCACGGCAGCTTGGAGGAACATGGCGCCTGGATCCGGCGTCTGCGGGACCTGTCCCAAGCCCGGGGCACACCGCTGGCCATTCTGCAAGACCTGGCCGGGCCCAAGATGCGCATCGGTGCGTTGCCCCAAGGCCAGGTGACACTCCTAAAAGGGCAGGAATTCATCTTAAGCGCTACCCACCTGGAGGAAAACCAATTGGGGGTCATGGTAAATTACCCCCAGATCATCCAGGAGACCCCGGTGGGGGTTCCCCTTTTGCTTTCGGACGGTGAGATTGAACTCTTGGTGGAGGGCAAGACGGATCAGGCCCTTTTTTGCCGGGTGGCGGTAGGTGGGGTATTGCGCTCCCAGGTGGGAATAAATTTCCCCGGGCATTCCCTGTCGGTATCCGCCTTCACCCCCAAGGATCGGGAAGACCTGCGTTTTGGGATAGAAAGAGGGGTAGATTTCGTGGCCCTGTCCTATGTGCGTTCCCCCCAGGAGGTGATGGAGGCCCGGGACTTTATCCAGGGGCTGGGGGCCGACACCCCCATCATCGCCAAGATTGAAAAGCACGAGGCCCTTGACCACCTGGAGGAGATCCTGGAGGTGGCCGACGGTCTTATGGTGGCCCGGGGGGATTTGGGAGTGGAGGTGCCCCTGGAAAGAGTCCCTCTTATTCAGAAGCACATCATCGCCACGGCCAACCGCGCCGGCAAGCCGGTGATCACCGCCACCCAGATGTTGCTCTCCATGGTGAGTCATTCCCGGCCCAGCCGGGCCGAAGCCACCGATGTGGCCAACGCCATCCTGGACGGCACCGACGCCGTCATGCTCTCCGAGGAGACCGCGGTGGGCCAGTATCCGGTGGAGGCCGTGGCATTTTTGGATCAGGTCAGCCGGGCCACTGAAGAGGGTTTTCCTTACGGGGCCTGGCTGAGGGCTCGAGAACCGCAAGGACGCCAGGAGATCTCGGAGGCCGTCAGCTACGCGGCTTGCGAAATGGCCATGAACCTGGAGGCTGGGGCCATCCTGACCAGCACCGAGTTTGGCGGCACCGCCCGCCTGATCAGTCGCTTCCGGCCCCGCACCCCCATCATCGCCCTGACCCCCAGGCCCGAGACGGTGCGCCGCCTCTGCCTCTCTTGGGGCGTTTTTCCCCTGCTGGCCCCAAAGGTAGAGGATGTTGACCAAATGTTACAGGTGGTGGAAGAAGAAGCCGTGAAGGCCGGCATGCTCAACTCCGGCGAACGGGTGGTCATCACCGCCGGCACCCCCATCGGCACCCGGGGCACCACCAACTTAATTAAAGCAGACGTTATTGCCTGAATATGGTATTTTGGGGGAGGGGGCTAAGGGGCGGAGGCCCACTTACAATCCTCCCCCAAACGCCCACCCCCAAACCCTTAAATTTAAGCCGAGGAAGTCGGGGCCAAAGGCCCCGCCTTCCTCGGCCCTTAAGCGGGTTGGGAGGGGGGCTTGGGGGGAGGGCAGGGACCCCTTACAAAAAAGGTCCCTGGCCCTCCCCCCAAATTACCAACCCCAAACCTGGAGGAGATCATGTCGGAGCCCTTGGGGTATTTTACTTTTGTGTTGCATTCCCATCTGCCCTATGTCATCGGTCACGGCCGCTGGCCCCACGGGATGGATTGGCTGAACGAAGCCGCGGCCGAGTCTTACATTCCCTTGCTCCAGGCCTTTAACCGCCTGGCCGCGGCCGGGCGGCCCACCGGGGTTACCCTGGGGATCACCCCGATACTGGCGGAGATGCTGGCTGCAGACACCTTCCGGCAAGAGTTTAAAGGCTATCTGGACAGCAAAATCCAGGCGGCCCGGGAGGACCTGGAAACCTTTAACAGGTTGGGGGAGGGGCATTTTGCCTATCTGGCCCAGAGGTGGGAAAAACACTTTTGGGAACTCAAAAGGGTCTTTAGCGAAGACTTCGGCGAGGACCTCCTGGGGGTTTGCCGGCGGTTGATGGAGGCCGGGATGCTGGAAGTCATCACCTCTGCCGCCACCCACGGCTATCTGCCCTTATTGGGACGGGACACCGCGGTCCAGGCCCAGGTTAAACAGGGGGTGGCCACTTATCGGCGCCACTTCGGCCGGGACCCCCGGGGTTTTTGGCTGCCGGAATGCGCCTATCGCCCCCGCTATGAGTGGGTGGCGCCTCTGGCCGACCTGGCGACGGCGCCCGTGCTCCGCAAGGGGGTGGAGGAATTCCTGTCCGAAAACGGCCTCAGCTATTTCTTTATCGACTCCCACCTCCTGAAAGGGGGGCGGGCCATTGGCGTTTATAAAGACCGCTTCGAGGCCTTAGAGCGCCTCTGGGAGCGCTTCGCCGCCCAGTACGAGGAACGGCCGGAGGACCAGGAGAAATCCCCTTATCAGGTCTATCTGGCCAGTTCGGCGCCTCAGACCAAGCGGCCGGTGGCCGTCTTCACCAGAGACCCCAAGACCGGACTTCAGGTGTGGAGCGGCGAATGGGGCTATCCTGGAGATGGCAACTATTTGGACTTTCATAAAAAACGCTTCCCCGGGGGGTTGCGCTACTGGCAGGTGACTTCCGCCAAGGCCGATCTGGCGGACAAATCTCCTTACCACCCAGAGTGGGTAACCGCCCGCATTCACGAACAGGCGGACCATTTTGTGGCCATGGTCACCGGCATCCTGGCGGATTTTAGGGCCGCCCAGGGAAGGCCCGGCATGGTGGTGGCTCCCTACGACACCGAGCTTATCGGCCATTGGTGGGCTGAGGGCCCGGAGTGGCTCTACCAGGTGCTCAGCCGGTTCCACGCCGGGGCCCAGGTCAAGCCCCTGGCCTGCGGGGAGTTACTGGAGAAGGCCGCGCCCCGGGCCGTCATCTCCCTGCCCGAAGGCTCCTGGGGGGAAGGGGGCTATCACTGGATCTGGCTCAATGAGATGAATGCCTGGACCTGGCGTCACATCTACCCGGCGGAGCAGGAGATGGAAGAGCTGGCCGGGCTTTATGCCCCGGACCCGGATCCCCGGCTTCAGGACCTTTTGAAGCAGTGCGGCCGCTCCCTGCTATTGTTGGAAGCCTCTGACTGGCAATTTTTGATCAGCACCTTCAGTGCCCGGGACTATGCCGAACTCAGGCTGGTGGTGCATCACGACGATTTCCGGCGCCTGGCCGCCATGACCCGGCGCTACGCCTTGGAGCGCACCCTGCCGCCGGAAGACTGGAATTTCCTGACATATTGCCAGCAGCGGGATGATATCTTTCCGGATATCGACCCGCACTGGTGGGCCAAGGTGCAATATCCGCCGGAATCGGCCTGACCTTGGGGATTGTCCTGTGGCGCTTTTGCCACAATAAAGGGGAGTTTGTGGTTTTTTTGCCACATCCTGAAGGGATGGGGGATCCCCGGCCAAAGGGGTGGTCACCAGAAGTTCAACGACTATGGTGAGTTAACCTCTGGGAGGATTCTCCCGTCAGAATTAATGATCCTGGTATGAGGATTGCACAATCTCTCAAGAAAGGTGCAAATATGTTGTGGCAAAAGACCCTAGCCCGATCCTTAAGTTTTACAGGCATCGGACTCCACCGCGGCATTCCGGTAACGGTTACTATTTATCCGGCGTCAGCCAATCAGGGCCTGCGGTTTGTGCGGGCGGACCTGCCCGGCCGGCCGCAGATTCAAGCCCACTTTACCCGGGTGGTGGATACCACCCGGGCCACCACGTTAGGGGAAGGGGGAGCTACCCTGGCGACGGTGGAACACCTCCTGGCCGCCTTGAGGGGTCTTGGGGTGGACAATGCTCTGATTCAGGTGGAGGGGCCGGAGTTGCCCATCATGGATGGCAGCGCCGCTCCTTTTGCCAAGCTTTTGGCTGAGGCGGGGCTTAGGTCCCTCCCCTGGCCCAGGGCTTATTTCCTTATCCGACATCCGGTAGAAGTCCGGCAAGGGAACCAGTTTATGCGGGTAACCCCCGGGGAACCCAGCATCACTTACACCATTGATTTCAGCCACCCTTTGATCCGGCGGCAACGCTACACCGTGCCTTTAAAGTCGCAGAGTTTTTATAGCGAGATCGCTCCGGCCCGCACCTTCGGCTTCCTTAAGGAAGTCCAGCATCTTAAGACCCAGGGCCTGGCCTTGGGAGGTTCCCTGGACAACGCCGTGGTCCTGGACGATAACGGCGTCTTAAATCCCGAAGGCTTAAGGTTCCCGGAAGAGTGCGTGCGCCACAAGATCCTGGATGTGATGGGGGACCTGGCCCTGTTGGGCCTGCCCCTTTTGGGCCGCCTGGAGGTCAGCCGGGGGAGCCACGCCTTGCACCACAGTTTTTTCCTGAGGCTGATGAGCCAGGAAAACGCCTGGCGCATCTGGGTACCCTCTCAACGTACTCAGGAAAAACCGCATTCCTCGTTTCAATCACCTCTATGGGAGGCTGCAGCCGGCTAGTGGGGGAGGCGGTTTTAGGTCTCCTGTTCGCGGTTGGGGCAGGCTCCGTGCCTGCCCTTTTTTTGTAGGGGCGACCCGGCGGGTCGCCTCTACGGTTTCTGGACGGCCCCACCTGCCAATACTTCCCCTTGCAGCTTTTCCAGGCGCACCATCAGGCGGTGATTTCGCCACTTAAGCGGGCCGGGGAAGATTACTCTTAGATAATTGTCGCTCAGGCCCTTAAGCCAGCCTGCCTGGGGGGCTGGGCCTTCCACCAGGACTTCCCGTATTTTCCCCAGTTGCCTCTGCTGAAACTCGAGCTTCTTTCGCTGCCCCAGTTGGCGCATAATCCGGGCCCGGGCCTGAACTTCTTTGACGGCAAGGCGCGGCAGTGACGCCGCGGCAGTGCCGGGCCGGGGCGAAAAGGGAAAAACATGCAGGTAAGCCACCGGCAGAGACTCCACCAGGCTCCGGGTGGCTTCAAAGTCAGAGGCCGTCTCGGTGGGGAAGCCCGAGAGGATATCCAGACCCAGGGCCGCGTCCGGAAAATACCGGTTAATTTCCCGGACCAGGTCCTGGAAGTGCTTGGGGTTATAAGGACGCCCCATAGCTCGAAGCACCGAGGCCGCGCCGCTCTGCAGCGGCAGGTGAAAATGGGGGCAAAACTCCTCCCAGGCGGCACACTCTTTAAGGAGCGCCGGCGTTATCCCCTCCGGCTCTATGGAGCTGAACCGCACCCTAAAAGGCCAGGCAGGTTCTTTAAGCCTCCGCACCAGAGCCGTCAGACTGCCGGTCGGGAGCAAATCCTGCCCATACTGGCCCAAATCCACCCCGGTAAGCACCACCTCCCGGTACCCCAGGGCCGCCACCTCTTTTAGGGCCATAGTCACTTTCAGCGGTTCCATACTCCGGCTTCGGCCTCGCACCCGGGGCACAATGCAATAACTACATTGGCGGCTGCAACCATCCTGGACCTTGAACCAGATTCGGGTATGACCTGGGAAGGGGTGTACGGGCCAGGGGTGAAAGGGCTCGCCGCCGGAGTACCCACCCACACAGAGCCGCGGGCTTGTGGTTTCCAGAGTTTCTGCCACCAACTGGGCCAACCGAAGCTTTTCCCGGTTTCCCAACACGGCCTGCACGCCGGGTAGGACAGCCACCTCGGCCGGCGCCCGCTGGGCGTAGCAACCGGTTACCCATAGGGACGCTTCGGGATGCTCCCGGGCCACACGGCGGACGGCCTGCCGGGCCTGCTGGTCTGAACGGCCGGTAACGGTGCAGGTGTTAATCAGGATGAGATCCGGGGCCACCCCCAGCGGGGCCCCCTGCCAGCCCCGGGCCGTGAGCATCTGGGCCAGCCCGGCGCTATCACACTGGTTCACCTTGCAACCGAAGGTAATGATGCGGAAGTTGGGCATGGTTGACTTTGGGTTTATATGAAAATAGCTTTCAGCAGTCAGCTTTCAGCTTTCAGCAAAGATTAAGGGTTGGCGAAGACGACCAAAATGTAGGGTTGGCACGGCCCACCATACAGTCTTAAATTACCGCCGGGGGCGGCTGTTCCATATTGTTTCTTTGCGGTCTTTGCGTCTTTGCGTGAGACATTTTCATCTTTCCTTGTGTCCATAAGGAAATGAACGTTTGTGTGGTGGGAGGGGCCGGGGAGGCAGGCATTCCGCGGTCAGCAGTCAGCGATCAGCAAAAAAAGTTTCTACGCGTTTAATTCATAAAAAAGCTGACTGCTGAAAGCTGACCGCTGACAGCTTCCATCGGCCCTTAGCCCCCTCCCCCAAACACTCTCACCTTATCCTTTCTTCAATCCAGCCGCCGCCCAGGAGTCGGTCGTTCTGGTAGAAGGCCACGGCCTGGCCCGGGGCCACGGCCGCCTGGGGGGTTGCGAAGATGACTTTCACCTCCGTGGGGCCCAGGGGGGTAATTTGGGCGCCGACCCCGGGATGGCGGTAGCGGATCACCGCCTGGGCTTCCATCCCCCCGCCGGGAGGGTCGATGAGCCAGTTTGTCCGGGAGGCCAGCAGGCCCGAGGAAAGGAGGTCCGAGCGTCTGCCGATCACCACCCGGTTGGTTTCGGGCTGGATTTCCACGACATAATATGGTTCCCGGGCGGGCACCCCCAGCCCCCGGCGTTGGCCCACGGTGTAATGTATGAGCCCCCGATGCCGGCCCAGGATTTGCCCCTGGGGGTCCACCAGGTCCCCCCCAGACCCGCAACAACCGCCCCGGTCGCGCAGGAATTCTTGATAGCGGCCTTCGGGGATAAAGCAGAGCTCCTGGCTCTCCTTATAGCCCCTGAGGGGGGGAAATCCCATTTCCAGGTATCGGGCCCGCACCTGGACCTTGGTCATTTCTCCCAGGGGAAAGATAAGGTTGGCCAGAAGCTTTCGGGGCAGGCGGCACAGAAAATAGGACTGGTCCTTGTGGCGATCTACTCCCCGGTAAAGCCCCCAGGCCCCGTCGGGCCCCTGGCGCAACCTGGCATAATGGCCGGTGGCCAGATGGGTTGCCCCGGCGATCTTGGCTTGCTCCCAGAGGCGGCCAAACTTAATGTCGGCATTGCATTTGACACAAGGGTTAGGGGTGCGCCCCCGACAGTATTCCGCGACAAAATAATCCACCACCCGCCGGGCAAAATCCTGCCTCAGGTCCAGTACCTTAAGAGGGATATTTAGATGTTGGGCCAGGGCAGCCAAATGTTCCCTATCGGGGCCGAAGGAGGATAGGCGCAAGTTCACTACCAAAACCTGCCACCCTTGACGCCCCAGTAAGGCCGCGGCCACGGCGCTGTCCACTCCGCCGCTCAGGGCCACCGCCACTTTATGGTCTCGGGTATTCATGTGAACTCACCTTTGTTAAAAAATGTTTAAATATTTTAAAAGTTATGTTTAATTCTTGGCCTTGTCCTAATTATATATAATTAATTGATATATAAAGGAATATTAATCAATAGAGTTAGCGTCAAAAATTCCCCAGTTCATTTCCCTGAACATAGACAATTTTTCAGGCAGAATAAATCAGGAGATCAAGGGGAGGCAAAAGAGAGGCCATCCAGAAAGCTTATGGCCACTCCGTAATGTTGGCCGGCCAACACTGGTGGGTCGAGGCGCAAAACTTCACCTTGGGCCTTTAGGTGGGAGACTTCGTCGATATCCAGGTAAGGTAAGGGGGCGGCAATGGTGAGGTCCAGGATTTGGCCTGGCATTAAAGGGGTGGGCGGTTCGCACAAGATATAAGCGCCACTCAGGCTGATATCCCTGGTGACGCCCTGGCCGCTATGATATTCCCCGCTATCCGGCAGGCGGATATTATACTCCATGGATAGAGGGAGTAAGAGACGGCCAAACCGGCGGTTCTCCATGGGAGAGGACATACTAGGCTTCCGGCGAAATTAATTTATAGCAAATGAATATATATAACATTTTTCTTGCAGGTTATGTGCCACCTGACCGGGGTTTTCTTTAAGGTTGCTCCCCACCAATCCTGAGCCAGATATTCCTTGACGAGGGGGTGGCCTTTCCTTTATTCTCGGAAGAAATTACCCAAATATAACGCCTCGGCTCGGCTGAGGGTTTAAGACCGCATCATGTCCCATATAACCGCCGTTATCAACCAAAAAGGGGGGACGGGCAAGACCACCACCGCCCTCAACATGGGGGCAGCCCTGGCCTATCAAGGGTACCGTACCCTGATAGTGGACCTGGACCCCCAGGGCCATACCACCATAGGCCTCGGAGTGGAGCCGGACTCCGTCGCGGGCTCCATGGCAGAGGTGCTCACCCTTCCCCAAAAGACCATTGCCGAGGTGGCGGTGCCCACCTATATCCTGGGGCTCTATGTCGCCCCGGCCCACATCCATCTGGCCCGGGCCTCGGAACAAGTCTATACCCGGGTTTTTAGGGAAGCCATTATCGCCAAGGCCCTTAAGGGTGCAGACTATGATTTTATCCTCATCGACTGCCCCCCCTCCCTGGGAGTACTCACCACCAACTCCCTGTACGCCTGTGACTTCATTATCATCCCCTGCCAGATCTCCCGTTATTCCCTGGACGGCCTGGCAGACCTGCTCACCACCATCGAGACCGTTAAAAGCCTGACTTTGGAGGAACTCTTCCAGGGAAATCATTTTCGCATTCTACTAACTATGTTTGACAAACGCAATCGCGTCACTAATGAATATATCCTGGAACAACTCCGGCCCTATCGGGACAAGACCTTTAAGACTATAATCATGAAAAATGAGTCCTTGAATCAGGCCCAGATAGCCCAGAAGGCGATCTTCAATTATGAACCCAAGTGCTCCGGCGCCCAGGATTATCTGCGACTAACCATCGAGTTTCTGGAAATATGGCGAAAAAGAAACAGCTTGCCGGAAAGAAGACTAGGCTTGCAAGGCTGCCTCTAACCCAGGTGCTGGCCAGCCAGACGGAGGATTCAGCTCCCTGGGGCCCCCCTCTATTTCCAGCCCTTTCCGGTTCGCGACAACTTTCTCCCCCTCGGGAGAAAGCCGCAGAGGGAGGCGCGGGACCCCTGGCTGCCACTTACCTCTACTTGTGTCAAGAATTGGCGGCTCTGCGGTCTCAGTTGCAGCCGGCCGCCGCCGGGCCTCCTGAGAACGCGGTTCTGCCTCCCCTCCTTCCAGACCCCTACCGGATCAACCTGGCCCTTAAGCAGGCTCGTAAAGGCCTCCAAGACCTGTACCGCCTCCTGTCCCAGGGGTAGGCTTCTTAAAAATACTCTTTCACTGGCTTCCTTGGGGAAAAAGATTGGGGGCCAGGAGTCTTAAAACTCCTGGCCCCCAATCTTTTGGCAACTTAGGGGTTACTGGCAGGGGGCTCATAACGGCCCTCTTTCTTTTTTTACTCAGCCAACCATACCTGCCAAAACGCCAAACGGGACGGAAGGGGCCCGAATGACCCGGGCTTTATTTCTTCTTTGGCTCCATGGGTGGGGGGGTTGAGGGCTCAGGTTGCGCGGGGGTCGCAGCCATTTTTTCCTGCAGCTTCTTCATATTCTCCGAGATTATCGCAGCGATGCTGCTGGTGGGACCCACGATCTTGACAGGCTTGACCCCGGCGCAGAGACCGCCCACAAAGCAAGTCTGCTCGACTTTGTCAAAATAGTCCTTGGCATGGGCCTGGGCATCGGTGAGAAAGGCCATGGCCTCTTTCATCTTGCCCTGTTTTTCCATGAGCGCCGCTAAGTTGTTGAGGGCAAACGGATTATACCGGTCCCTTTTGAGAGCCGTTTCGAATTCATATTGGGCGGCTTCATATTTGCCGTCCCTCATTAAATCATACCCCTTGGCTATGGGTGTATAAACGTCCTCCGCCATGGGCCGGGGTTGGGCCAGGGCCGGCGCTACCCACAACAGGCTGGCCACCGCCAACAATGCTGCCGCAACTCCTAAAGATCTACGCATAAATTATCTCCTTTTGCTGAGCTTGAGGTCCAAGCCGCCCCGCTTTCAGCTAGCGAAAAGGTAAGACTTTTCTCCCAAGTGTCAAGGAGGGGATTGGTAATGGTGGGCCGGAAGGGAGAATAAGACCCCGGCGGAGTTATAACCCGGGCCAGGCCTCACCTCTGGATACCGAAGCGTTCCCGGATTACCGGGCGCCAGCGCCGGGGTCCGGCCAGGTCCAGGTGTACGGTGAGGATCTCTTCAGTTTCGCTTCCTTTTAAGATTATCCAAGGCTCCAGGTCGTCCCAGCCCCGGATCAGGCGGGCCAGCTCCTTCTCCTCCCCCGGGGCCGAAGGCTGGATGGCAAAGGAGCCGCCCCCCTGCATGGGGTACTGGCGCCCGGCGATTTGAGCCACAAAGGCCGCGGTATTCACCCCCACCACCGGCAAGTAATGGTCGAAGGCCCGCACCAGGGCGCCCCGGGGCCAATGGCCGCGCAGGATGGGGAAGATGCTGGGGTTGACGATGAGGTCCGCCCCCTGGACGGCAAGCTGCCGGGCCGCGTCCGGCTGGCCCCAGAAATCAATGCACACCGCCAGCCCCAAACGACCGAAGTCAGTGGCCAGCACCTGCCAGTCCTGGCCGGGGGACACCCCGAAGCCCCGGCCCTCCAGGTTTCCCAGGTTGCGCTTGCGTTGGCGTCCCACCAGTCGGCCCTGACGGTCAAACAAGGTGGCGGTATTGTAGCGTTTACCCTGGGCCTCCTCTATCAGGCCAGCCACCACATAGGCCTTGAGTTCCCGGGCCGCCCGGGAGAGCTCCGCCTCACCGGAAAAGGGGAAATACTCCGGAAAACAGACGAGATCGGCCTCGGTGCCCTGGCAGCGCGCCAACAGACTAAGCGCCCGGGATAGATTCTGGGGACTTTCCAGTTGGGGCGCGGGTAGCGCCTGGATCAGGATGATTTTCACCCGGGGGGGCATGGGAACCCCACTTCAGTATAGATCAAAACTCTGCCACCCAAGTCTTAAAGGACAACAAAGTCCTGACCCGTCGTGACCTTGAAAAGCCACTGTCCTTGGGGTTGCTGGCGCCTTGCTGGTCAAGAGTCTTGAGGCGGCCCCCCCATTTTTACCACCCCTTTACCCCAAGGCACAAATTTATTTTGCCGCTGAGTAACTCCCAGGGTTAAAAAATCAAGCCCTAACGCCTTTAGGAGGAACCATCTCTAATACCGCGGTTTTCCGGCCGGGGGGCCATTTTCAAAAAATTAAAAAAAATTTTAGAAAATTTGGAAAGTTGACGATGGAGAAAAATAACCCCCGGGGTGCAATAAAGACGCCCCGGTCCTTTTAGGAAACCAGGTGGAGGTAAAGGTTGCTCGGCTCGTTTAATGAATCTGCCAGCCGATTAGGCCTTCAAGGAGAGGTGGTCTTCCCGTTTTTGCTAAGCCTGTGGATTGCCTGGGGGGATGTAAGGACCCGGCGTATTCCCAATTATCTTACCCTGGGCAGCGCCCTGGCCGGACTGGGTTTCCAGTTGGGGGCCCATGGGTGGTGGGGTCTGAAGGAAGGTTGCCTGGGGCTGGTTCTGGGTTTTGTCCTCCTGCTCCTGCCTTATTTGCTGGGCGGCATGGGGGCTGGGGATGTCAAGGCCATGGCCGCCCTCGGGGCCTGGTTGGGACCCTGGCGCACTCTCCTTTTATTTGCCTATATGGGGATCGCCGGTGGAGTGATGGGTGTTGGAGTCTTGTGGTGGCGCGGCCTTCTTATGTCCAAGATTCATCAAGGCTGGACCTTCCTGGTCAACTGGCTCCTTTTACGCCGCTGTGGTTTAAGGCCTCGAGCTTCTCCCTCCCCCCAGACCCCGGGCCTGCCCTATGGGGTGGCCATGGCCCTGGGGATGGCGCTCCTTTGCTGGCGCGGCGTCTGAGACGACCTTAAGAAGAGAGGACCATAGGAGTTGGGCCTGATAAAGACCGGAGTGGCGGGCAGGTAGGCCAAAAGGTCAGGGTTTCCCACTTGCCAAAGAGCAGCTTTTGGGGCTCTGGCCCGCGTCCCGGAATCTTAAAAAAACCAGCCTGCCCCTTTAGGCATTGTCAAGAAAATCTAAAGAAGTCTCCAAAGATGCCGAATTAGTTATTGGGAAATTTAATTATGTTTGACGGGAACAGCCTGGTTTCAGACACAAGCGCGGTTCGGGGTAGGCGGTGGCTGGTATTGGCGCTTATCCTTGCCCTCCTGGGAGGCGGGAAGGGGTTGGCCGCCGACCTGCTGGAGCAGTTGCAGGCCCAGCAGATTCCCCAGGCATTGCGTCTTAAGGTGGGACATTCCAGAGTTTTTCGCCCTCCTTTTGAGCTTACCCGCATTTCTGTGGCCAATCCCGAGGTGGTGGACATCGCCCTCATTACCGAGCCGAAAAAGAAGCCGGGCAAGGAGCAAATCTTAATCTACCTCATGGGCCTGGGCACCGGGGTAACCAATATCAGCCTCTGGGGTCGGGGCCGCTTTATCTCCGCCAATGTTAAAGTGGAGCCGGATTTAACCCTGCTAAAAGAGAAGCTGGCCCAGATTCTGCCCAAGGAAAAGATCGCGGTGGAGAGTGCCGGAGACTCCATCGTCTTAATGGGAGAGGTTTCCGGGCCGGTAGCCCAACAGACCGCCATCTCCCTGGCCACCGCCTTTATCCGGGAACAGTCCTTGAGCTCCCCGACTGCCGGACCACCCCCTGCCGGCCAACTTGGGAGCCAAACAGGCAGTCAAACTATGCCCCCCCCTGGCGGCCAGGCTGCCGGGGCCGGCTCCGGACAATCCGGGGGCCAAAAGGGCTTTAAAGAGAACAAGGTGATCAACCTGCTCCACATCGGCGGGGTGCAGCAGGTGCTGGTGGAGGTGCGCCTGGCGGAGATCAACCGCAATGTGGTGGAACGCATCGGCTTGAACTTTTACGGCGCCAACACGTCCGGCGACTTTGGGGTCAGCAAGATCGGCGATCTCTCCACGATTGCCAACTTTGCCCGCGCCCTCACCGGCATCAGCGTGGCGATGAGTCCCGCGGCCCCCCTCACTGCCCTGGGCGGCTTCAAGACCGGATCCGCCATGTGGACCTTTTTCTTTGATGTTCTCAAGCAACAAGGGCTGGCCCGGGTGCTGGCAGAGCCCAACCTGGTGACCACCAGCGGCCAGGAAGCCTCTTTCTTGGCGGGCGGGGAGTTTCCCATTCCGGTGCCTCAGTCCGGCACGGGTGGGGGCGGCTCCACCATCACCATCGAATATAAAAAGTTTGGGGTTGGGCTGGTCTTTACCCCCACGGTCCTGGATGACGGCAAGATCGCCCTGAAGGTGAAACCGGAGGTCTCGGAACTGGACTGGACTGCGGGAGTGGCCTTCATCCAGGGGGGCTACCAGGTGCCGGGCATCAAGATCAGGACCACTTCAACTCACATAGAGGTTAAAGACGGACAGACCTTCGCCATTTGCGGACTGCTGTCTGACATGCACCGCAATGTAATTAACAAGTTCCCGGTGTTGGGGGACATTCCGGTCCTGGGCGCCTTGTTCCGTTCCCAGAGCTTTCAGAAAAATGAGACGGAACTGGTGGTGTTGGTGACGCCCCATCTGGTTAAACCCATGACCGCCACCCAGGCGCGGCTGCCCACAGATCGCTATGTGGAACCCAATGACTTTGAGTTCTATTTATTGGGGGCCCAGCAAGGCCAGAGGAAAAAGGAGCGGCCACCGGCGCCGGCTCCGGGACCCTTTCCGCCCGGGTTCGGACATCAACCGGTGGACTGAAAAGGACCTACCTATGAAGAAACCACCACCTAACTTAAAAAGTAAGATGCTGGCCCTGGGGCTGGTCCTGGGGTGGCTCTGGGGATGCGCCGCTCCCAACGCCCTGGAGATGGATTACGGACGCTCCGTCAGGAATAACATCGCCCAGCAAGTGATCAATCCCCACGCCGGGTTGGAGCCTACCCCGGCGGTGGGCTTGGACCCCAAGGCCGGGGAATATGTCCTGGAGCGTTATGATAAGAGCTTTAAGGAGAAGGAAACGCCATCTGCGGCAATTCCGATGATAACTAAATGAAACAGAGGGGTAACCGGGTAGTTCTCTAAAGATTGACCGCCCCGGTAAGGTGGGGGAACACCTTGGTCACAGTTTTCAGCCCTGGTTGGCCAGGTCAAGGTAACCCTTCGGATTATTACCAACTTCTTTTGAGTCCCTGAACTTAATTAGGGAGAGGCAAATCGTGGGTGTCATGAGAGCTGGAATTATCCTAAAATCCCGGCTTTCGGCCGCCTTAGCGATAATTATCTTAGGGGCGGGTTTACTGCTGGGGGGGGCCGGTTGCAGTTATTTCCCCTTCTTTAGAGGCCACAAGATCACCGCGGCGGAAGATCGGTTTCTGGCGGCCATCCCCTCGGCTAAAGGGGACACCACCCGCTTGCTGCACAATGCCCATTATTTACAATTGCTGGGGCGGCCGGAACTGGCCTTAAAGGAGCTGGAGGAGGCCTACCAGCAGGACCCCAATAATCTCAAGGTGGTAGATGCCCTGGCCCGAAGTTATGAGGAGTTGGGGCGGTTCGAAAGCGCCCAGAAACTATATCAGGAAGCCCTGGCTCGCCACCGCGCCAATCAAGCTTTGAGCAACAATCTAGGCTTTTCTTTTTTTCTGGCGGGCAGATGGGATCAGGCCGAGGCCTGCTTTCGCCAGGTCTTGAGACGGCAACCCCAAAACACCGCGGCCCGCAACAATCTGGGCCTGTTGTTGTGCCGCCAACAACGGTTCGAGGAAGCCCACCGTCTCTGGCAGGAAGCGGGAGGGGAAGCCCAAGCCCTGATTATGATGAGTCAGGCCCTGGCAACCTTGGGTATCAAGGAGCCGCCGGCCTATGCCCGGAAGTCCCCGCCTGGTCCCGCTCCGGAGAAGCAAACCCTGGCCATGAGCAAGGCCAGGGAGAAAACCGGGAAGCTCCCCGGCTCCACTCTACCAGCCCCGGCCCGACCCAGGCCCCAGCCTTTCAGGCCTCCACCTTTAACCGCGCCAGAACTGGAGGATACGGCCATTGAACTCCGGAACGGCGCCGGTGTCCAAGGCCTGGCGTCTAAAACCCGCCACCTTCTTTTAAAGGAAGGCTTCCAGGTGGCCCGCATCGGCAACCATCTTAATTTCGAGGCAAAGCAAACCGTGATCTGTTATCGGCCCGAGGCGCAAAAAGTGGCCCAGGCTTTGGCCGTCAAATTTTTCCAGACCTCCCTAATGGAGCAAGATCCAGACCTCCCTGAGGATGTGGACATCAAGGTCATCCTGGGGCGGGGTCTGCTTCAACCGCAGCAGTTGCCGGCCCGACTGGCTGCACTGGCAGAAGAGGAGGACTAGTGCGAAAGCTGGCCCGACCTGTGATTAATGCGGTTCTGATGGTGGCCTTGCTTCTGTTATTGAGTCAATGTTCCCAGATTCGGAACCTCTCCAAGGAACGCGTTCTTAAGCCAGATGAGGCCGCCAATCTGGCGGACGCCTATGACCCCTGGGTCAACCGCAAGCCCCCCCGGCGCGACTTGGCAAAGCTGCCCCCGGATCGCCTGGAGGCCCTGGGGGAGCTATCTTTGCAAAACCGGGATTTTGAGGCCTCCCTTTTGCGCTTCCTGGAAATTCTCAAAGATAACCCGGGGCGCTATGATCTGCGTTACAAGGTGGGGGTGATTTTTCTCCTCAGCGGTCAGATGGAAGCAGCCCAAAAAGAGCTGGCTTTCGTCCTGCTGCACCGGCCAGAGATGCTGGAGGCTCATGAAGCCCTGGGTCTGGTGCATCTTCAGGAGAAACAATATCCCCTGGCCATCCAGGAGTTCCAAGTGGTGGCGCATAAGGACCCCAAACGGGCCAAAGCCCGCTATCTGTTGGGAGTGAGCCTTCTGGAGGCCGGGCAATATGCCCAGGCCATCACTCACCTTAAAGTTGCGGCGGATCTGGAGCCAAGCCAGGTGTCCCCCCTCATCGCTCTGGGAGACGCCTATCTCCGTCACCGGGATTATCAGCAGGCCCTTACCTGTCTCAAGAAGGGGCAGTCCTTGGCCCCCCAAAATCAAAAATTAAATTACCATCTGGGCATGGTCCTGGCGGCCCTGAAACGTTATCCCGAAGCCTTGGCAGCCTTTTTGAAGGCGGGGGATGAAGCCCAGGCCTACAACAATATCGGGGTCCACTATTTTATGGAAGGGAGGTATGGGGAGGCAGCCCGATGTTTCCAACGGGCCTTGGAGCTCAGGCCCACTTTTTACCACGAGGCCAAGGCCAACCTGCAGCGGGCTTTGGAAAAACTGCATCAGGTTCGGGAAAAGGATGGCTAATTCTTAAATAAGCTTGGTTATGAAGAATAAAACGAGGGATTTTGTTTCAGGCCAAGCCGGGGTGGTGGCCATCGTTACCGCCATCGCCATCATGGCATTTTTTGCCTTGGCAGCCCTGGCCGTGGATCTGGGCCATCTGTATATGGGGAGGGTGGAGTTGCAGAGGGGTACGGATGCCGGGGCTATCGCGGGGGCCCGGTCCATTTTCCCCTACCCCCTGGAGAGCGCCGCCGTGCCCGTGGTCCCCCAGTGTGCCGCGGCCACGGCCAAGGCCGCGGAGATTGCCCAGGCCAACCTGGTGGACGGCGCCGCCATAACCGTGACGGCCAACCAGACCGGCACCTGGAACTGGTCCACCAGCGTCTTTACCCCAGGTTGTTCCGCCAACCCCTTTACCAACGCCGTGCAACTCACCAACAGCTCAGCCAATATTTCCCTGATGTTCCTGGGCATTTTGGGGATGGCGCCGGTGGGCCTGCAAGCCACGGCCACCGCCGTGAAGGACTGGGTGAGTCAATTGCCCCAGGGGGCCGGTTTTGTCTTGGCCATCCACAGCAAACGTGCCGCCAATGGGCTCCAACTGGAATTCTACTACGCGAATGCCATCGAGGATGCTGCCTGGTACTACAAATCCGCCAGCCAGGACCCAACCGACGCCCTGCTCAATGCCCAGCTCAACAACACCACCCTCATCCCCTCTTTGCAGGGCGCCATCCCCAGCATTCCCCAGGTGGGGGAAAATGTGCGCATTGACTATGGGAATTTTGCCAACACCGTTACCTATATAAAAAATAATTATCTTAATAAGACCGTCTGGTGCCCGGTGATTGGCTCCACCACCCGTCGGACCTCCACGGAAGTCCTGGGCTTCACGGCTTTCAGGATAACCGCGGTGAACAATACCTCTCAGCCGGTGACCACCCGTTACATACGGGGCACGGCCTTGAGCCTGGCGGAAGTGCCGGCGCGCACCGGCAATCCCGCCACCGGAACCCCGGACCCCAGGGGAAATAAATACGGCTTACTGACCGCCACCAAACTGGTAAAGTGACCCTGGCATTTGCTTAACTATTACTTGGTTGCTAAAGTTAGCGTATTTTTATGGAAGGGGAAAATTCCCCCCTTTTCTAAAGGGGGGTAAGGGGGGGTTTTAAAATCCCCCTAAATCCCCCTTTAAGAAAGGGGGACTTTAGGTTTGTCATTGAATTACCAGGTGCTTTTTAAATACGCTGACTTTTGCAACTAATTACTAATACTTGGTTGCCTGGCCCGGCCCGGGGCCAAAAGTTTGACATTTAACCCCGCCCTTGTTAAAAATCCAATACTGAGAACCTTCCTGTGATTTAATTAACCGAACTTTGGATTCGGGGCCCCTGCCCGGCATGAGGGGCGGCCCCTTTAAGAATATAGGGTGCGGGTTTACCGGTAGAGGGGGGACGAGGCCCCGCGGTCCCCGGGCCTACTCCCTCAAATAACCTCCCCCCATTGGAGAAGCGGTCATGCTTATCGTGATGGACAAAGACGCCACTGCCCCCCAGATCGAGGCGGTGGTGGCCAAGATTGAGGCCTTAGGATTCGTAGCCCAGCCCATCCCCGGCGGCGAACGGGTAGCCATCGGCATTCTGAGGAATCCCGGCCCGGTGGACCCTGCCCTATTTGTCGATATGGCTGGAGTGAACCAGGCCATCCCGGTGTCCCGGCCCTATAAACTGGTAAGCCGGGAGATGAAGCGGGAGGATACCATCATCCAGTTGCCGGGTATAAAGCTGGGGCGGGGCCACTTTGTGGTGATGGCCGGCCCCTGCGCGGTGGAGAGCGAATCCCAGGCCCTGACCATTGCTGAAAAGGTGAAGGCCGCGGGCGCCCGCGTCTTTAGGGGCGGCGCCTACAAACCCCGCACCTCGCCTTACAGTTATCAGGGGCTGGGCGAGGAGGGCCTCAAAATCCTGAAAAAAGTGCGGGATGAGACCGGGCTCTTAATTATCACCGAGGCCACGGACCATGACACCCTGGAGTTGGTAGCTGAGTATACCGACATCATCCAGATCGGCGCCCGCAACATGCAAAACTTCACCCTGCTGCGCCGGGCGGGACAATCCGGCAAGCCGGTGCTGCTCAAACGTGGCATGTCCGCCACTTTGGAAGAATGGTTGATGGCTGCCGAATATATCATGGCGGAAGGCAATCTCCAGGTGATTCTGTGCGAGCGGGGCGTCAGGGCCATCGGCGAACACGCCCGCAATCTTTTGGATTTGGCCACCATTCCGGTGGTACACCGGGAGAGCCACCTGCCCATCGTGGTGGACCCCAGCCATGCCGCCGGCCGCCGGGATTTGGTGCCCCCCCTGGCCCGGGCCGCGGTGGCCGCGGGTTGCGACGCCCTGCTCATCGAAGTGCACCACGATCCAACCTCGGCCCTGTCCGACGGCTTGCAGTCCCTTTACCCCGACCAATTTACGGCCCTGATGAAAGAGATTCAGGGGTTACGCCCCGGAGGTTGGTATTGAAGGAGCTCCTTCTGGCCCTACCCCACCGGGATGAGAGCTACCGGGTCCTCATCGGCCCGGGGCTCCGTCTGGGGTTAGGATACCTGCTGTCCCCCCTTGACTTTCCCTCCCGCCTTTTTCTGATCTCCGACAGCCGGGTGGCCCGCCTTCATGGCGCGGCCGTGCAAAGCGCCTTGGCGGAGGCCGGTTACACTTCCACTCTGCTGACCACTCCCCCGGGAGAACGGGCCAAGACCTGGACGGTGGCGCAGCGCCTGGCCCGAGAGCTTCTGCGCCTGGGCGCCCACCGAGCCTCTCCCTTGATTGCCCTGGGGGGCGGGGTGGTGGGGGACCTCACCGGTTTTCTGGCCTCCATCTTCATGCGGGGGGTGCCCCTGATCCAGGTGCCCACCACCTTGTTGGCCATGGTGGATGCCGCCATCGGCGGCAAAACCGCCATTAATCTGCCGGAAGGCAAAAACCTTCTGGGGACCTTCCACCAGCCCCGGCTGGTGGTGATCGATCCTGATTTTCTCCACACCCTGCCCCCTAAGGAAAGACTCAATGGCCTGGCTGAGGTGCTCAAGGCCGGGTTTATCCGGGCCCCAGACCTGCTGACCTACCTGGAGACGGTGGGCCCTTCCCTTTTCAAAAATCCGGCGGCCGTGACCGACATAATTTATCGGGCCGCGGCCATTAAAGCGCAGGTGGTGGCTGCGGATGAACGGGAAGCGGGGCTGCGCCGCATCCTCAATTTCGGCCATACCCTGGGCCATGCCCTGGAGCAGGCCGCGGCCTTTCGCCTCTCCCACGGCCGGGCCGTGGCCTTTGGGATGCTGGCCGCCCTGATCCTCTCCGAAAAGCTGGTGGGCTTGCCCCAGGAGGAGGCCCAGCGGGGCCGCCGCCTCATCCAGAGCTTTGGCCTGGTTCGCCGGGCCCCGGCCCTGGACCTGAAGGCCATCCTGGCCGCCCTGCCCATGGACAAAAAACGCCTGGAAAAAGACCTGGTCTTCGTGCTCTTGCGCCGACTGGGAGAACCGGTGATCCAGACGGGCGTGCCCCTGACTTTAATAAAAGAAGCCTTGCGGAAGGTGCTTGGGGGAGGGGGCTAAGGTTAGCTGGCAGCGGTCAGCTTTCAGCAGTCAGCTTTTTTACAGCATTAAACACCTAAATATCTTTTTTAGCTGATAGCTGACCGCTGAAAGCTGGTTTCCCCTGGCCCTCCCCCCACAACTCATGGTGAAAATATGCGGCGAGGGCTAATGTTGCTGGGGATGGTGTTTCTTTCGCTTGCTGGGTTGGGTTATGCTGAGGAAAAAGAAACCGGTCAGAAAAACTTTAGGAGGGGCGACATCAACCCCATCACCTTAAATCCCATCGGTGAGGTCAAGCGTGAGGGAGACCGCACCATCCTCGAGATCCTGCCCCAATTCACCCCGGCCCTGGACGGTCTGGCGGGCTTCTCCCATGTTTGGGTGTTTTACTGGTTCCATGAAAATGATCGTCCGGAAGAGCGGGCCACCCTCAAGGTACATCCCCGCCGGGACCCGGCCAACCCTTTGACCGGGGTCTTCGCCACCCGGGCGCCGGTGCGCCCCAACCTCATCGGCCTCACCGCCTGCCGCCTCCTCAAGGTGACGGGCAATGTCCTGGAAGTGGCGGACCTGGACGCCAAGGACGGCTCCCCCATCCTGGACCTCAAACCTTATATCCCCAAGGGCGACTCTATTCCCGAGGCCATTACCCCCGAGTGGGTGAAGCGCCTCCGACCATCTGCGGCAGAATAAACTCCGGCTCGCTTAAGGCAGCTAAAAGCCCGGCCGCGGCCCTCAGGCCCCAGGGAAGCGCGGCCTCGTCCGGAGCGAATTCCGGGGAATGCAGCGCCTGGCCCTGGGCGCCGGGGGTGCGCACCCCCAGGAAAAAGTAAAAGGCCGGGGCCTGGGCCGCAAAGTAGGAAAAATCCTCGCTGCCCATGGCGGGCTGATGCAGTTTGAGCCGCTTGGCACCCAACAGAGAGCGCAGCGCCGCCACCGCCTGTTGGCTTAACTGGGGGTCGTTTTTGAGTATGGGATAGATGGGCTGGGCCGAAAGCTCTATTTTGGCCCCGGTGGCCTGGGACCACCCGGCCAGCTGTTTTTTAAGACCGGCAAGCACTTCCTGGCGCACCGCGTCCTCTAGATAGCGGAAGCTCCCTTCCAGGGTGACTTTTTCCGCCAGGATATTGAAGCGGGTACCCCCGGAAATGCTGCCGAAGGTGAGAACCACCGGATGCCGGGCGTCGATCTTCTGGGCCAGAAAGCCCTGGATCTGGGTCAGAACCTGGGCGCTCACCAGGATGGGGTCCACCCCCCGGTGAGGGGTAGCGCCGTGGGCCGCCTTGCCGGTGATGGTCAGGATGACTCTGTCGGCGCCAGCCATCACCACCTCGGGACCATAGCGAATATGGCCCACATCTAGATTGGGGGCCACGTGCAGGCCCAGGATCGCGGCCACCGGCGGATTGTCCAGAACCCCGGCGGCCACCATGCCCCTGGCCCCGCTAACCTCCCCCCGGGGCGGGCCTTCCTCCGCAGGCTGAAAGATAAAGCGAAACTCCCCGGCCAGACGGTCTTTGAGGTTGCTCAAAAGGCGGGCCGTAACCAAAGCAATACTCAGGTGGAAATCATGGCCGCAGGCGTGCATCACCCCGGGCACCCGGGAGCGCCAGGAAGTTTTAACCTTCTCGGTAAGGGGCAGGGCGTCCATATCGGCCCGGTAAGCCACGACCCGGCCTGGCCGGGAGCCGCGCAAGGTCCCTACCACCCCGTGCCCGGCGATGCCGGTCTGCACGTTAAGGCCCAAATCCTGAAGATATTGGGCCACCACCCCGGCGGTGCGCTCCTCCTGATGGGACAACTCCGGATACTGATGGAACTGACGGCGCAGAGCGGTAAGCTCCCCGGCCAGTCCAGCTAGCTGGGTCTGGATTTCCTTTAACAGGTCCATGATCCTGCTTATTGTATCGCGGGTTTTAAAGAGTAAGAAGGAAATTATTGTGGGAAAGGGCCAGGGGTCTCAAGACTCCCGGCCCTCCCCCCGGCAGAAAATTTCTCCCCGCTCTCCCAAGCCTCCCTTGACCTGAAAGGTGGGACCCAGGAATTGTTCGATGACCCACAGGTTGGTGAGCAGGTGGGAAGTCACTTCTTCGTCAGTAATGGTGGAGGGGCCCCGGGCCAGGGCCAGATATAGGACTATCTGGTCAGCCAGGTGACGGTCCACGGCCGCCTGGCGTTGCCGAAAGTTAAGATAGGCGTCGGCCACTTCGTCCGCCACCTTCTCGGCGGGTTTCCCCCGGGCCCCCAGGGCGTTAAAGCCGGCCCGGGGCCCCCAGAGAAAGACCAGGCTGCCCGGATCCAAACCAGAGGCTTCTATAGTTTCCACCACCAAGTCCTCCCCTAAACGGGCCTTGAGGCGCTGAGCCTGACGGCTGATAACATGCTCCGGCAGCCGGGCGGCAGCAGAGATTGCCCTAAAGGCCGAAACCGCGGCCGGGGTGCGCCACTCAACCCCTAAGAGGGTTGGGGCCGGAGTGATCTCCCAGCGCGCTTCCCCACCCCCCCGGGGGTACCAGCCCCAGCGGTTTACGGTCATTTTCACCTCCGCCCCCATCTGAGCCAGGGCCGGCAGAAAAACCTGAAGTAGATAATGGGCTGGAGGACTCCAGGGCACGTGGGTGCCGCCTTTGAGGATTAGGGTGGAGGGTGCGCCGGCCCTGAGGAGTGGGGGGAGCAGGGCCTGGGCGATGAGGGTGACGGAGCCGGCGCTGCCGGTTTTTTCCGCCACATCAAAGAGGTAATGGCCCGGCCGCAGACGGCCGGGCCGGAAGGTGAGTTGCTGACTGTTAAGCTCGGCCCCGGTGACCTCCGCCCGGGTGACCTGGGCCAGGGCCAGCACCGCGGTGAGGTGTTGGGGCCTTAAGCCCGGTTTGGAGCGGCTGGCCCGAATATTTTCTATCCGGACCGGTTGCCCCAGGAGGGCCGCCAGAGACAGGGCGGTGCGCAGAATCTGCCCGCCCCCTTCTCCGTAAGACCCATCAAGATGAAGCATCAACCTTCCAGTAAGAAGATCACCTCAAATCTTACCCGGTAAGTGGCGATTTTATTATCCTTAACGGCTACCCGTTGCTCCAGGATCCGCAGTCCGGTGATGCCCCGCAAGGTTGCGGCGGCCCGGGCAAAGCCCACTTTAAGGGCGTCATCAAAGCTGATGGGGGATTCGGCGATGGCCTGGGTTACTCTGGCTACTTGAGTTGCCATAACATTTCTCTCCCTGAACCCTAATTGGTCCTAATCATCGCCCACAGAGTCCGCAGGTCCTGCGGCGCTTTGCAGACGAAGCCGCGGGTGAGAGGAGGGGTCTGCTCACCCTCACCGTGGGGATGGTCTCCTCTGCGTCTTATTCCAAAATGAAAATTACTTCCATCTTCACCCGAAAGGTGGCGATTTTGTTGTCCTTGACGGACACCCGCTGTTCTGCGATGCGCAGCCCGGTTATACCACGCAAAGTCTTGACGGCCCGGGCAAAGCCCACTTTAACGGCATCGTCAAAGCCCTTAGGTGATTCTGCAATGATATGAGTTATCCTGGCCACTTTGCTTGCTTTTTCCATAATCTAACCCTCCCTTGAGATAGTGCGGCCTAAAACCGCTGGTCCGCTTTACAGACCGAGCCGCTTGAACCCTCAGATTCTTCTAAAGTTAAGTTCAATTATCGCCAATGCAAGGCGGTTGAATAATTTTGGGGGAGGGTACTAAGGGCCGCAGGCCCTTACCCCCTCCCACAATCCCTTAAGTTTAGAATTGGGCCGTAGGAGGCGGGGCCTTTGGCCCCGCCTCCTACGGCCTACTTAAGCGGGTTGGGAGGGGGGTTTGGGGGGAGGGCAGGGACCACTGGTCCCTGGCCCTCCCCCCAAACTCATTTCTCCCCTCCCTCATAAGTGATAGGGTCAGGGACGCCCGCGGCGGCAAAGCCTTTCAGGCGCAACCGGCAAGACGAACATTGGCCGCAGGCCCGAAGGTCATTTAGGTAGCAGGACCAGGTTAGTTCCAGGGGGGCTTTTAGCTCCAGGCCCAGGCGGATAATGCCCGCTTTGTCCAGGTCGATTAAAGGAGTATGAATGCGGATGTTGGTCTCCGGCCGGGTGCCCAACTCTATCAGACGGTTAAAGGCGGCAAAATATTCCGGCCGGCAGTCCGGGTAGCCGGGGTTGTCCAGCATATTGGCGCCGATAAAGATGGCCTGGGCCCCTAAAACCTCGGCCCAGGCCACTGCCGCGGCCAACAAAAGGGAGTTCCGGAAAGGCACATAGGTGGAAGGGATGCCGGGGGTCTCAGCCTCGCCGGTGGGCACCGGGCACCGGGGATCGGTGAGACTGGAGCCGCCCATGGACCCGAGAAAATTAAGGTCCGCCTCTAGAAGCCGGCGCACCTGGAAGAAGGCGGCTTGGGCCCGAAACGCAGCCAGCTCTCTTATCAGAGTGCGCTGGCCGTAATTGGCGTGGAACAGGGCCAACTCTAAACTCTGGCGGGCCAGCGCGGCAGCCACACAACTGTCCAACCCCCCACTCAACAACACCACCGCCAGGGGCTTGGCTGAGGCTGAGTTGAGGGGAGGGCTGGGGGACCGCAGGTCCCCCAGCCTCCCCTCAAACTCCCCTCCCATCCCCCTGTATGGGGGGCTGGGGAAGGCGGGGCCGTTGGCCCTGCCTTCCCCAGCCCAATTTTACACATAGGCGTTTGGGGGTGGGGGATTGGGGGAGGGGGCAGGGGCCAGTGGCACAGGCGTCCCCGCCTGTGGAAGC
>JAUXZG010000111.1 GCA_030694005.1 Desulfobaccales bacterium
AGAGGAAGACCTGCTGGCCCTGGCCCCCAGGAAAGAAGGGGAAGCCAAACCCAGGGCGCCGGTGGTTACCATCATGGGCCATGTGGACCACGGTAAGACCTCCCTTCTGGATGCCATTCGCCAAACCCGGGTCACCGAAGCGGAAGCCGGCGGCATTACGCAGCATATCGGGGCTTACTATGTAAAACTGCCCCAGGGGGAAGTGGTCTTCCTGGACACCCCGGGCCATGAAGCTTTTACGGCCATGCGGGCCCGGGGCGCTCAGGTCACGGACCTGGTGGTCCTGGTGGTGGCCGCCGACGACGGCGTCATGGAACAGACCCTGGAAGCCATCAACCACGCCAAGGCCGCCGGGGTGCCCCTGGTGGTGGCGGTGAACAAAATCGACAAAGTCAACGCCAACCCGGAGCGGGTGAGACGGGAACTGGCCAACGCGGGCGTGATTTCCGAAGAATGGGGCGGAGATGTCCTGTTTGCCGAAGTGTCGGCCAAAAAAGGCATCGGCATCCAGGAGTTGCTGGAAAAAATCCTCCTCCAGGCGGAAATCCTGGACCTCAAAGCTACTCCGGAGGCCCTGGCCGCGGGCCGGATCATTGAATCCCGGCTGGACAAAGGCCGGGGGCCGGTGGGCACCGTCCTGGTCCAGCAAGGCACCCTCCACCCCGGGGACTACTTTGTCTGCGGGCTCCAGTATGGCCGAGTGCGGGCCCTGTTTGACGATCGGGGTGAGAAGGTGGAGGAGGTGTTGCCGGGGTTGCCCGCGGAAGTCCAGGGTTTCAGCGGCGTGCCCGGGGCCGGCGATGAATTCCTGGTGCTGGAAGATGAACGCAAGGCCAAACAGATCGCCATGATGCGCCAGGAAAAACAACGGGAAGCAGCCCTGGCCCGCCTCAGCCGGATGAGCCTGGAAAAGCTCTACCAGCGCATTAAGGAAGGGGCGGTGAAGGAACTCAAGCTGGTGCTCAAGGCGGATGTGCACGGCTCCATCGAGGCCCTGTCCAAGGCCCTGTCCGAACTGGGGACCAGCGAAATCAAGGTCTCTTTGATCCACAGCGGCATGGGGGAGATTACCGAGACCGACATCATGCTGGCTTCCGCCTCGGATGCCATTGTGGTGGGTTTCAATGTCCGGGCCAACCC
>JAUXZG010000123.1 GCA_030694005.1 Desulfobaccales bacterium
GCCTTCCCCAGATAACTTATGCGGGTTGGGAGGGGGGTATGGGGGGTGGGCAGGGACCTCAGGTCCCTGGCCCTCCCCCCATATCAATCCCTACTTCCTCCCCCTCACGCCACCAGGCCGTCGCGCAGGGTGTTGATGAGTTGGCGGATGCGCTGCTGGATGATCTCCTCTGGGGCCTGGTGAAGGTTCAGGGTGACATCCAGGGCCGGTACCGCCACGGCCTGGAGGAAGCGGTCAAACACGGCGTCCAAAAGGAACAGAGTGGCTTCCTCCGGCAAACCTGGCCGCAGTTCTCCCCGCTCTCTGGCACGGCGGAGCAACGAGCCGAAATATTCGGCCGCGTGGCGTCTCACCGCGGCCAAAAACTCCCCCCTCAGGGGCACGTTCTTATCGAATTGGATCTTTAAATAGAGGCTATAAATCCGGGGATGCTCTTTAAGGAACCGGACCCCCGCCATTAGCGATTTCTCTAAGCGGGTAAACAGGTCCTCCTCCAGGGTCTCTTCCTTGACTGCGGTGAGGGTACGCCACACCAGGGCCAGGGCATACTGGAAGAGGTGCTGGAAGATCCCTGCCTTGTTGGGAAAATACTGATACAGGGAACCCTTGGGGATGCCGGCTTGGGCCACCAGGCGGTTCATGGAGGCCTCATGATAGCCCCGGTCGGCAAACTCCTTGAGCGCCGCCTCAAACACCCTTTCCTGCTTGTCGGGCGGCAGATGCCGGAAGGTTGCTCTGGCCGGTTCTTCCCTCATGACCACCCGGTCATACCTCATCTCCACCCCGATTGTCAACCCTTTTCCATTCTCCGCCGGCAATTCCCTTGACACCTACAGCCCCCCATGTTAGTTTGCAATTGAAATTACCTAGTTATAAAATTTCCCTGGGGCCAGGGGGCCAGCGACCCCTGGCCCTAAAAAATAAGAGATTTGTGTATGGGGGGAGGGCCCACGGCCCTTAGCCCCCTCCCCCAAGCACAAACACAAGGAACAAAATGGCGGAAGTCTTAGATAAGGTTTACGATCCGAAAAAGATCGAGGTCAGGTGGTATGAGTATTGGGAGCAGGCCGGGCTGTTCTTCGCCCGGGCCGATGGGGCACGGCCCCCTTATTGCATCGTCATCCCGCCGCCCAACATCACCGGTTCCCTGCACATGGGCCACGCCTTGAACAACACCTTGCAGGACATCCTAGTCCGCTTTAAACGCATGCAGGGCTTTGATGTCTTGTGGATACCGGGCACCGACCACGCGGGCATTGCCACCCAGAATGTGGTGGAGCGCCAGTTGGCCCGAGAAGGTCTGGACCGGCACGCCCTGGGGCGGGAGGCCTTTATCAAAAGGGTGTGGCAATGGAAGACCGAATCCGGGGGGCACATCATTAAACAACTGAAGCGCCTGGGCTGTTCCTGCGACTGGAGCCGGGAGCGCTTCACCATGGACGAGGGCCTCACCTACGCGGTGCGGGAAGTCTTTGTCCGCCTTTATGAAGAAGGCCTGATCTACAAGGGAGATTACATCATCAACTGGTGTCCCCGCTGCCAGACCGCCCTGGCCGACCTGGAGGTGGAGCACGAACCCAAAGACGGCCACCTCTACTTTATCAAGTATCTCCTGGACGGCCGGGAGGGGGCCGTCACCGTGGCCACCACCCGCCCGGAGACCTTGCTGGGAGATACCGCGGTGGCGGTGCATCCGGAGGATGCCCGCTATCAGGCCTTACACGGGGCAATTCTCCGCCTGCCGGTGCTGGGGCGCAAGATCCCCTTGATCACCGACCCCTATGTCACGCCGGAGTTCGGCACCGGCGCCCTGAAAATCACTCCGGCCCACGACTTCAATGACTTTGAGATTGCCCGGCGCTTAAACCTGCCCGGAGTGAGGGTCATCGACGAAAAGGGCCTGATGACCGCAGAAGCCGGCAAATACCAGGGCCTGGACCGCTTCGCCTGCCGGGAAAAAATCTTAAAGGACCTGAAAGCCGACGGCCTGCTAGAAAAGGTGGAGCGCTATTCCCTGGCCCTGGGCCACTGCTACCGCTGCAAGACCGTGGTGGAGCCCATGGTTTCCAAGCAGTGGTTTGTGGCGGTGAAGTCCCTGGCGGAGCAGGCTATCCAGGCGGTTGAGAAAGGCCGCACCAAACTCATCCCTCCCACGTGGGAAAAGAGTTATTTTGACTGGATGACCAACATCCGGGACTGGTGCATCTCCCGGCAGATCTGGTGGGGCCACCGCATTCCGGCCTGGACTTGTGAGCGGTGCGGGCAGGTCATGGTCCCCCGCCAGGATCCCGAAAGCTGCCCCCAGTGCGGCAGTTCGGACCTGGTCCAGGAGACCGATGTCCTAGACACCTGGTTCTCCTCGGCCCTGTGGCCTTTCTCCACCCTGGGCTGGCCGGACGAGACCCCGGAACTTAAACTTTTCTATCCCACCACCGTCCTGGTCACCGCCTTCGACATCCTGTTCTTCTGGGTGGCCCGCATGATGATGATGGGCCTGCATGTCATGGGGGAGGTGCCTTTTAAGCAAGTTTATATCCATGCCCTGGTGCGGGACCCGGAAGGCCGGAAGATGAGCAAGTCCAAGGGCAATGTCATCGACCCCCTGGACCTCATGGACCAATACGGCACCGACGCCTTCCGGTTCTCTTTGGCGGCGTTCGCGGCCATGGGCCGGGATGTGCGCCTGTCCGAGGAGCGCATCGCCGGCTACCGCAATTTCGCCAACAAGGTGTGGAACGCCTGCCGCTTCACCTTGATGAACCTGGAGGATTTCGAGCCTCTTCTACCTGATGTTTTACCCCTGACCGCGGTGGAGGCCTGGATCTTGAGCCGTCTGCAGCAGGTCACCAGTGAGACCGCCACCCGGCTGGATTCCTATGACTTCGACCAGGCGGCCCACGTGCTGTACCAGTTCATCTGGCACGAATTCTGCGACTGGTATCTGGAACTTATAAAACCCCAGCTTTATGATGCCGGGAACCAGCAGGCCCGCTACCATTGCCAGGGGATTTTGCTTCAGGTCATGAGCGCCATCTTAAGGCTGCTGCACCCCTTCATCCCCTTCATCACCGAGGAAGTCTGGCAAAAACTGCCGGGCGCTGCGGGCTCCATCATGGTGGCCCCGTACCCCCAGCCCGACCCCACTCTAGTGAACCCCGCCGCCGAGGCGGAAATGCGCCTGGTGATGGACACCATCACCGCCATCCGCAACTTGAGAGGGGAGATGAACGTGCCCCCGGCCTCCCAGGTGGAGATTTTTCTCTACAGCGCCAAGCCCCAACCCCTGGAGATCTTGCGCCGCCATAGCCAAGCCGTGACCCTGTTGGCCAAGGTCCAGGAACCACACTATAATGAGGATTCCGGGCCGCCGGCCGCGGCCGCCAAGGCCATCGTGGACGCAGTGGAAATCTTCATGCCCTTGACCGGAGTCCTCGACTTTGCCGAAGAAGAGCGGCGCCTGGCCCGAGAAGTGGAAAAAATCACCAAAGAACTTACCCAGGCCCAACGTAAACTGGCCAACGAAGACTTCCTGGCCAAGGCCCCGGCGGCAGTGGTGGCAAAGGAAAAAGAACGGGTCCAGACCTGGACCGAAAAACTCACCAAACTCCAGAACCACCAGCAACGCATCCGGGAATTGATGGGGTGAGGGGGGAGGAGGAGATTGTTTGGGGGAAGGCTGGGGGAATTTTTCGTAAGTGTTCCCCCACCCTCCCCTCAAACTCCCCTCCCAACCCCCACATAAGGGCAGGTCGAGGCGGGGCCTTTGGCCCCACCTCCCCCAGGCCAAAACTCCCAGGTTGGGGGAGGCTAGTGGCACAGGCGTCTCGCCTGTGCCGGATGGGGGCGAGCACCTTCACTATACATTTTTTAGACAAATTTTCCGTCCCTTTAGTAGTGTAGCCGCAGGCTTTAGCCTGCGTTGGCGAAGCCAAATGTAGGGTGGGCACCGCCCTTCATATTCCTAAATGCGATTATGCCCCTGACTCCGAAGAAGTGGTCTAGGGGAGAACCTGTTGTCCACCGGCTGCCGGAAAGACCTTCCGGCCTTGCCCGGCAAAGTGAGGCAAATGTTTCTACCTTTCTGGAACACCTTGCCTTAGCTGATAAAGTAAAACGGCGCCAGTGCAGATGTAGACCCGGGTTTGTCTACAAGCTATTTCAAAACCCCCCCCTCTCCCCCTGGGGGAGAGGAAGTAATGAGGATAACTAAGTGAAGTGGTTCATAAAGTCGGTAACGTATTTCCCCCCTCTCCCCACGCTGGCGGGGGGAGAGGGCTGGGGTGAGGGGGGCTGTTTAATAACCTTACCCTGTTTAGGAAATCTTATCCTAAGTTTCTCCCAACGCCCCAGGATACCCGAAAGGCGAGGTCTAGGTTTTCAAATGGCTTCTAGTGGTCTGTTTCTTAATTAGATGTACATAATAATTTGCCTCATAATTTCCCCTCCCCTGGTGGGTGGGGGTTAGGGGGTGGGGGAATTGAAATTGGAACATAGCGAAATCATAGGAATTTAATCACCCCCACCCTAACCCTCCCCCATCAAGGGGGAGGGAATTAAGCGGAACTTCAATTGGATAGCTAATTGTGAAACAGACCACTAGTGTCTCCGGTTTGGAGAAAATGGTTCACTTTAGCGGTACAACCCCCCTTGGAAGAGATATCTAGGTGATATGACGTTGATATTGACAATATCTCCCCTGGAACCCAAGCGCAGCATAACGGCACCAAAGCGGCACAAACGGGAAACCAGGGCGGATATAAACGAGATAACCGCGAGATAAAAGCCAAGCCAAGCGAATCGTCTCTCAACTTAATCCGCATATGGTGGGAGTTAAGGAAACAATCGATTCCTAAAAATGATGGCCCAAAATGTCTAGACACCCCAACTTCATGATAATCTTGATTTGCTTTTTCCTGTTGACGGTTGCCGGGCCCGGCTGGGCAAAGGAAAAACCGCAGACTTTGAGGAACTTGAAAGAAGCAGTCCGGAAAAATCCCTATGACGCCCAGGCATACTACCATCTGGGCTTAAAGTATGAAGAACTGGGACGCCAAAAGGAGGCCCTAAAATATTTCCAACAGGCGGTCAGCCTTAAGCCTGATTTTGCCGAGGCTTACTTCCGCCTGGGAAAAGTTAAGGCCGAAAGAGGGGACCTGGAGGCGGCCATTAAGGATTTTAACAAGGCCAGGCAGATCCGCCAGGATTTTCCCGAGGCCCGGGCCAGCCTAAGCCGGGCTTATGACCGGCAGGGCCTGGAGTTAATGGAGCAAGGGCGCTGGCCGGATGCGGCAGCTTCTTTCCGGGAAGCCATCAACCTAAACCCCGGAGCCGACGCCCCCTTAAACAACCTGGGAGTGGCCTGTTTCAAGCAGAATCGCTGGCCGGAAGCGCTCTCGGCTTTTCAGGAGGCGGTACGGGCTAACCCTAATAATTCCGAGGCTCACTACAATCTGGGACTACTGTATAATCTAATGAATGATAACGCCGGGACCCATGAGCAACTGCGGATCTTAAGCAGACTCGATGCGGATCTGTGGGCCGAGCTGGCCAACTTCGTGTATAAACCCAGAAAGCTCAAACTCTCGGAATCATCTTCTTATTAAGCGAGAGAACCATGAACTCCTCGGACACTCCCATCTGCCCCATCCCCGGCCTGGGTCATTGCGTCCGGGAGCGCTGCAATTTCTGGGATGAAGAAAAACAGGAGTGCACCGGCGCCTGCTTTGACACCTATGACCCGGTGGAGTCCTCGGTTCAGCCTGATCCCAATGCGCCATGCGTTATTTCTTTTTATGAGGATTATGATTGATAGGGTCTGTCAAATTTCCTGTAGGGGCGGGGTCTCCCCGCCCGCTTGTTAAGGATCTTTCACACAGCATGAGAAATTAGCGAGGTAATCTCGCCCCTGCCGCGGGGTTGGATATAATTTCCGGGGAGGGTGTTAATATGTGTGATAGTTGGAAGGAAGCCTATAGGAGATATGATTGGACGGTAGACTTAAGTCATTTCAATGGAGCAGCAAACTATCCAGGTTTTTTCAATCGAGTTATCCTACCCGCTGATGTAAAAGGATTTGAAGATAAATTTAGGGCAGCTATTGATGCTAATGGAACATTTGAAGTAGCCGGTGAGGTATGTTTTTGGAAAAATTATGGGAATTTTAGGACTAGAAATAACATCACTCAAAGATTATTGACCTATCTCAGTGACATTAATAATTGGAATAGGTTTTGTCTGGCAGTCAAACATGTATCTCATAATCAGTCTTACACTAATTTTGTAGCGCTTCAAAATGCATGCCATCAACCTAAGGGGTTTGCATCGCCAATTACCTTCTTAGCTTTCTATAATCCAGTAAAATATCCAATGGTAGATAAGCATATTGCTTATTGGTGGGCTAAAAATAAAGAAAAGTATGGATATGGAGCTTCGCAAAAATTTTCCCAAAGGAACGACGGTTGGATTCAGACTTATACAATTTCACAGACCAAACAAAATTGGGATGCATATATTGAATGGAAAAATTTCTGCAATGATTATAA
>JAUXZG010000132.1 GCA_030694005.1 Desulfobaccales bacterium
ATCGGTGAACCCTATGGAAAATACCAATAATCATACCCACCCGGGTCTCAGATTATTGGATACCCGGCGGAACTTTACCCCGCCTTATCCCCCGGACCGCATCATCAAGGGGGAAGACGAAGGCGGCTGCGGGGTCACCGGTTTTGCCGCCAGCGTGCCGGTATCCGGCCGCCACATCGTCGCCCCCTCCATGCAGATGCACAACCGGGGCAACGGCAAAGGCGGGGGCATCGCCGCGGTGGGCCTGGTTCCCGAAATTATGGGGGTCTCCCAGGAGATCCTGGATAAGGACTATCTCATTCAGGTCGCCTATCTGGACGAGGGAGCCCGGCCGGAGGTGGAGGCCCAGTTCATCACCCCGCTCTTTCGGGTGGACCACGCCCAGCGCCTGCCCACCATAGGCGACTGGCGGGACCTGCCCACCCTGGAAGTAAAACCCCCGGAGGTCTGGCGCTACTTTGTGCGGGTGAAGCCCGAGGTCCTGGAGCATTTTATTCAAAACCACAAGCTTTACGGCCTCCCCTGGCGCCGGGTGGAAGATGAATTCGTGGCCCAGAACTGCTACCGCCTGAACCAGGCCTTTTACGCCTCCCTGGGGGAGAAGAAGGCTTTTGTCCTGTCCCAGGGGCGCAATATGATGATTTTGAAGATCGTGGGCTATGCCGAAGAAGCCGCCCTCTACTATCAGCTCCTGGACTTCAAGGCCCATATCTGGATCGCCCATCAGCGCTACCCCACCCGGGGCCGGGTATGGCACCCCGGCGGAGCCCATCCCTTCGCGGCTTTGAATGTGGCCCTGGTGCACAACGGTGATTTCGCCAATTA
Source organism: Desulfobaccales bacterium (assembly GCA_030694005.1). Lineage (GTDB taxonomy): Bacteria > Desulfobacterota > Desulfobaccia > Desulfobaccales > 0-14-0-80-60-11 > JAUXZG01. The sequence continues at coordinate 826 of JAUXZG010000132.1, forward strand.
TTTTGCCGTGAGCGAATACTTGAGCCAGCGCCATTTCTATCCCCAGTTCCTCACCGACACTGAGGTGGCGGTGCTGACCTTCGACCTCTGGCACCGGCTCTACGGCTATCCTCTGGAATATGTCATTGAATCCATGGCGCCCACCACGGAACGGGATTTTGACTTGCTCCCGCCGGAGCGGCAGCGGATTTACCGCCATTTGCAGTCCGCCAACATCCACGGCTCCCCGGACGGTCCCTGGTTCTTCATCATTGCCAGAAACGATCCGGAGCGCCGCCGCTTCGAACTCATCGGCATCACCGACACCTCCATGCTGCGGCCCCAGGTCTTCGCCCTCTCCGACGGAGAGGTGCAGATCGGCCTCATCTGCTCGGAAAAACAGGCCATCGACGCCACCTTGGCCTCCCTGGCCGCGGAAGACCCGCGTTTCTGCCCGGTGGCCGACCTGTACTGGAACGCCCGGGGCGGCAGCGCCACCGACGGCGGTTCCTTCATCTTCTCCCTGGAGGCCAAGAACGGCCGCCGGGTCCTCACCTGCCAGGACAAATTCGGCAAAACCAAAACCGTGCCCTGGTATCAGAGACCCTGGGACGGCACCGTCCTGGAAGTCAGTTTCGACGAGGACTCGGAAGCGGTACGCCTGGTAAAGGCGGGTTTGCAAGACTTAAGCGGCAAACAGCTATATCAGTGCATCCGGGAGCGCCTGCCCTCCTGGTCTTATGCCACTTTCCGGGAGGTCCTGGAGGTGACCGTGGCCCAGGCGCTTAAAGGCGCTGATCACCGGGCCGCGGCCATTAACGCCCTCACCTTGCTTTTGGACCGGCGCTATGATCCCGGCGACAAGAAAAGGAGCCACCTGCTGCGCCTGGTACTGGATGCCCTGAACAAAATCTTCCAAGACATCCCCAAGTTGGGGGGGACCCACGTAAGCCGCTACAACTGGGTGGATTGGCACAGCCGGGCGCGCCTCAGCGCCCCGCCCCAAGACGATGCGGTCCTGGTACTGGACGCCTCGGGCTTCCCGCCGGAGGGGGACGACTGCGACGCCCGTTTCCTCTGCCGGGCCTTTAAGATGGGCTGGAAACAATTTTTGACCTACGGTTATAAAGGCCAGCGCTTCCTGGGCTGCGGCTTCGGCCCCGACACCGACGAGGTGCGCGTCGACGTCTATGGCAGCTCCGGAGATTACCTGGCTTCCGGCATCGACGGGATGTCCATCTTTGTCCACGGCAACGCCCAGGACCAGCTGGGACAGATCATGAAACGGGGCAAATTAGTGGTTTACGGCGATGTGGGCCAGACCTTTATGTACGGCGCCAAAGGCGGTGAAGTCTATGTCCTGGGCAACGCCGCCGGCCGCCCCTTCATCAACGCCGTGGGCCGCCCCCGGGCGGTGATCAACGGCACTGCCCTGGACTTTTTGGCCGAGTCCTTCATGGCCGGCGACCCCTTGGCAGGCGGCGGCTTCGTCATCGTCAACGGCATGGAATATGACTCCCGGGGCCGGATCAAACCCCAGGCCACTCCCTACCCCGGCTCCAACCTCTTCTCTCTGGCCTCCGGGGGGGCCATCTACATCCGGGACCCCTATAGCCAGGTGGTGGAGGAACAACTGAACGGCGGCGAACTGGTGGCTTTGAGCGCCGACGACTGGAACCTTATCCTGCCCTACCTTAACGAAAACGAGCGCCTCTTCGACATCGGCGTGGAGCGCGATCTTCTCACCGTGGAGGGGACTCTCTTGCCCCCGGACCAGGTCTACCGCAAGGTCCAGGCCGTCAAACTGGCCGTCCTCACCCAGGTGGAGGAATCCTGGGAATAGAGAAAGTCTCTCGCCAAGGCGCCAAGACGCAAAAGTAGGGGCGATCCGTTGGGTCGCCCCTTTTTGCTAAGAGATTCTTCTTGCATACCGGGTCTCCGGCTAGACGCAGGTTACCCTTTTAATACTCAATGTGGTATCCTCCCCCAAAAATCGGCTAGGCAACTCATCGGCGCTGGAATTGGAGCCTTTTAAAAACTTAAGGAGAGACGGCATGAAAACCTTAAGGCTCTTTATCCTGCTTATCCTGGTCTCGCCTGTTCCCGCCCTGCTGGCCCAACCTGCCCAGATCCTACTCATCCGCCACGGTGAGAAGCCCCCGGAGAAAAGCGCCGTGGACCTGTCGCTCAAAGGCCGGGAACGGGCCATGGCTCTGGTCCCCTACCTGACTAGCAGTCCTGAGCTCCTGCGCCACGGTCTGCCCGTGGCCCTGTTCGCCACCAAAATCGCTCCGGACGACCCCAGCCACCGCCCCCAGGAGACCATCACCCCTCTGTCTAAGCACCTGAATCTGCCCATCCAGGCTGACTTCATAGATAAGGAATATGCGCGGTTGGCCCAACATATTCTCACCAACCCAAGCTACCGGGGCAAGACGGTCCTGATCTGCTGGAATCACACCTATATCCCCCAGCTCACCGCGGCCCTCGGAGTCCGGCCTCAGCCGCCCAGGTGGCCGGGGGCCGTGTTTGACCGGGTGTTCATCATCACCCTGAAAGGCGGCCAAGTCACTCTAATCAACCTGCCCCAGAAGTTGTTGTATGGCGACACCCCCAATTAAGACCTCTGCAAAATCGGTTTAAACGTCACTTAGTACAGCATTTCATAAATTCGCTCACATATATAGCCTCGTTCCCAAGCTGTGCTTGGGAACGGTTTTACCAGCCAAGCTTAGCTTGGCATTCATTGTCGTTCCCAAGTGCAACTTGGGAACGAGTGGAAAAACTCGTCGGCCCGGGCCAGGTATTCGGCCTTCAGCTCCTCCAGCCGCTCCACCACCCGGGCCAGGTTCCGTTTGGGAATTGCCCGCACGTACTCCACCACAAAGGGGTAGGAGCTATCATTCAGGTAATTCCGGGCCCGGCTGGAAAGCTGGGAAAAGAGTTGCCGCCACTCCTGGGGGTAAAGCTTTTTGTTCCCCAGGTAAAAGATTTCCGGGACCTCGCCATCTTTAAGTCCCAGGTCCTCGGCGCTCAGCTTGGCCTCCCCCGGCCAGGAGCGCACCGCCAGTTGGATGGCCACCATTTCCTCGAAACCGTTCTTTTTCATCACGCACCTCCTTGAAAAAAATAAGCCGGTCGATGACCGGCCTTTTTTGGGATAGAGTTAATTTTTATTTTCTATTTCCTTCTCGAATGTAAAATTTCCTTGACTTCTTATTAAAATTTCTTAAATTAAATAAGCCCAGCCTTAGCATAGGACTAGAACTGGGCGGCATTGGTTGCTAGGGATCACATCCCTAAGCTCCGGTCCCGTAAAAGGGGTGCGTACTCCTCTCCGCTCGTCGGAGGGGAGTAATTTTACTTTTTCCCATGCTTTTTCTGATTCAATTTCCGTTAGCTGATTCAAGAAAATTCCTTAAAAATTCCTACCAATTAAAAGTCCCTTTTTGGCCTTTGCCAACACCAGACGTTGAATTTGTCCGTCATTTTGGCATAGTTAGAATAAGAAAAGGTGGAGGTGTGGAAGGTTGGGTAGGGGAAAATGAGATCTGTGAAGCTGATTGCGCGTTAAAGTTTAGTAAGAGGCTTAAATTTTTAGAACCTTCATTTGACTTCACCCTTAACCTTTATTGCCCTTTTCGTCGCTTCTATTTTGATGGCTTGGCAGTAGGTAAATACGAAGTCGGCTTTGCTACAACTAAATATGATTGGTATGATTTTAATATTTTATCAAAAATTATTACTAATCTATTAAATCATTTATTCAGTCTTCCTGTAAGAATAAAAAGCCCATTAGGCCCACAAAAAACTTGTGAATTAATACAAGCAGGGAAATATTTATCTCAATTATATTTAGAATCGAGTACTGTCACTCCTAAAACTAACCTCTTTAAATGTAATGATTGGTGGGTACGCTCTGGTCCACCATTGTTCTTAATTAAAGTTGATCCCGATGAGATTTTCGAAATTCCATATAAACTTAAAGTATTACTCTATAAAAAAGAATATGATTTTTCTCAAGGATTATTTCTTGGGCATTGCCTTGTACCTTATCGTGGGAAAAATATTCAAACTTTTGTTCTTCATGTCGGTTCTGACATAAATATAAATGATGCTAGGTCATTAAGGCTTTATTTAACTCGTCTCTACGCAGAACATGAATGTCTTAGATTAATATTACGTAATATATTAGAAGAAAAAATCATAATAGCTCCTTTCACAGAAGAATCCAGCAAACTTCAACATTATTTCAATGTTGCAACAAAAAGGATTGCGAGAATTGAAAATAAATCAGAAAAAAAATTTAGCGCAGAAATCTCCAAAATTGCACGTGAAGCTATTGAATTCATAAGTCCAGGCCAAAAAGAATCTCTTTTGAATATCATAGAAGGTATAAATATTCGCAAAAATATTTATCGTAAAATAGAAAATTATATGGAGGTTACATTTATGAGAGATAAGTATGATATTTCCGGGCAGGCAGGGGCGGTGGGGCCTGGGGCCCACGCCCATGACATTCAGTTTCAGCAGATTTGGAATCAGGTCCAAGGTCACATTGATCTGTCATTACTCATAGAAGATTTAGAAAAACTCAAAAAGCATTTAAAAGAAGAGGCTGAGACACCGGAGCAACTGCAAGCCGTTACAGATGTGTCATTGGCAGAAAAGGAGGCGAAAGCGGGAAATGGCCCCAAGGTATTAGAGTATCTGAAAAAAGCAGGACAGTGGGCCTTTGACACTGCGACGAAAATAGGGACGAGCGTGGCAGCGGAGGTAATTAAGAAGGCGTTGGGGTTGTAAAGGGCAATGAGCACACATGGGAGGTGCCTATGCTGCTTCGATACATATGGGGAAGCAGATAAAAACGGAAGTCCAGTCCTCCCACTGCTTGGAATACCTGGTTCAAATACTCTAGGGTAACCAGGTCCACGTTTTTTGGCCACGTAATAGGTATCGCCATCGAATTCCTTGAGCCTGGGGTTGTCTTCCTCGATGCCGTCAATGTCTCCGTCCAGGATGATGACTTCCACGTCCTCGCCATCCGCCAGGACGCTCTGGGCGATGCCGCCTTCCATGAAGATCACCACTTTCGCCATGCCTTACCTCCTTACCCGCACCAGGGATTTGCGATCAAGTCATCCAACTCCGGGATGGGCGACCCCAGGACCAGGAGCAGCCTTTGGATTTCCGGGGTTTGCCACCAGGTAGCCGCCTTACCGTCTTCGGTAAATTTCAGGGTGTGCTCTTCCCGCACCGGCCCCTTACCTTGCTCTGACCTTGCCATCTCTCCGAACCTCCGTTTGATAGAATTCCTGCTTCCGGGTGAAAGAGGTTTCCACCCCCAGGGAGTCCTTCAAAAATTGCATTTCCTTGAAGCACGCCTGACCTTTAGAGCCTTTGCGCTCCAGGTTGACCTGGCCATCCTCCCAAAATTCCAGAACGATTTCTTCGCTCATGACTACCTCCTGAGCACCAGCCGGATGCGGCCGTTCCATATCTTCCCTCACTCCACCGCCTGGCCCAGGTATGTTGTCCGTTAACCCGTGTGGCTTATAACCCCTATTTTTTAAGGAACGGTTTTCCCCTTCTCTCTCCCCTCCCCTTTCTTGAGGCTCAATTTTAATAATTGACAAAGATACCGATTCCCCCTTATTATTTGTGAAACAATTCCCAAGAGGTGGGTTATGCTCTTTCCCGTATCCGGCGTAGAGGTCAACCCGCTCATCCCCCCCCTCGTTGCCGTGGTGGTTTCCACCTTTACTTCCATGGGCGGCGTGTCCGGGGCCTTCCTGCTGTTACCCTTCCAGGTTAGCATCCTGGGTTTCACCAGCCCGGCGGTAAGCCCCACCAACCTGGTGTTCAACATCGTGGCCATCCCCAGCGGCGTCTACCGCTTTATCCGGGAGGGCCGCATGAACTGGCCGGTTACCTGGGTGGTGATTATAGGTACTCTGCCCGGCCTCTGGTTCGGCGCCCTGATCCGCATCAACTGGCTGCCCGACCCCAAGAATTTCAAGCTGTTTGTGGGCTGCGTGCTGCTTTATATCGGCTTGCGGCTGCTTTATGACCAGACCCCCTGGGCCAAACGCAAGAAGGCGAAAATTATGGAATTTGAAGCCCGGGTCCAGGAACGCCTCAAGGCGGTCATGGCTCAGGCCGGCACCACCACCGGCCGGGGACTGCCGCCGGCCGCCCGGGTCAAAACCGCCGGCTGGAGCCTCAAAAGGGTGGCCTATGAGTTTCTGGGGGAAACTTTTTCTTTCAATGCCCCGGCCCTGTTTATCCTGGCCCTGGTGGTGGGCCTCATCGGCGGCACTTACGGCATCGGCGGCGGCGCCATCATTGCCCCCTTCCTGGCGGCCATCTTTGAACTCCCGATTTATACCATCGCCGGCGCCGCCCTCATGGGCACCTTCATCACCTCCGTGGCCGGGGTGGGCATCTATTACGGCCTGGCCTTGGGTTACCCGGGCTGCGAGACCGGGGTGACCCCAGACCTGGCCCTGGGCGCCCTCTTTGGCATCGGCGGCTTTATCGGCATGTATATCGGCGCCCGCCTGCAAAAGTTTATCCCCGGCACCATCATCCGCCTCGGCTTAGGGATAATCATCTCCAGCCTGGCCCTGCGCTATATTTTGGGGTTTTTTGTGGGGTGAAATTTGGGGGAGGGGGCTAAGGGCTTTTTTGTAAGGGCCCCTTACCCCCACCCCCAATCCCTTAAGTTTAGAATTGGGTCGTAGGAGTCGGGGCCATAGGCCCCGACTTCTCAGGCCCCCCATAAAGGGGGTTGGGTGGAGAGTTTGAGGGGAGGGTAGGGGAGCACTTACAAAAAACTCCCCAGCCCTCACCTCAAGTCACCCCCGGGTTGGGAGGGGGGTATGGGGGGAAATGTAGAACAGCCGCCCCCGGCTGTTATTTTGCAGGCGAGGGCGACTGCTCTACATCCCTGGCCCTCCCCCCACTATTTTGATATTATTGGTGTGGGGGCCTGCGGCCCCCACACCAATAAATGTCAATCAGTCAAGAGGTCCTAATGTTCTGGGAGTTTTCGGAGAAGGGGATTGTATTTTTCCCCGATCCGGTGTTAATCGGCACACCGGCGGATTATAGTTTGGAGTATGAGGAGGTTTTTTTTACCGCCGCAGATGGAGTAAGATTGCACGGCTGGTGGATGCCGCGCCCGGGTGCCCCGGTATTCCTGTGGTTCCACGGCAATGCCGGCAACATCAGTCATCGACTGGACAATATCAGGCTGCTGTGGGATAAGGTGGGTGTCCAGGTCTTTATTTTTGATTACCGGGAGTACGGCCGGTCCGAAGGGCGCATCAATCGGGAAGGCACCTATAAGGATGCCGCCGCGGCTTACCGTTATGTCAGCGAGACTCGGGGAATCCCTGGCGAGGACATCGTCCTTTTCGGCCGTTCCCTGGGCACTGCCCTGGCCACGGACTTGGCGGTGAAAATGCCGTGTCGCGGTCTGATCCTTGAGTCGGCCTTCACCAACTCCTCGGACATGGCCCGGCTCTACGCCCCCTTCATGTTCGACTGGCGCCCCAAGGTACCTTACGACAATCTGGGGAAGATTGACCGGATCAAGGTGCCGGTGCTCATTATCCATGGAGAGCACGATGAGATCATCCCGGTGGACATGAGCCGGCGCCTGTATGCCGCGGCTCTGCAGCCCAAGGGACTCTATATCATTCCCGGGGCCCACCACAACGACACTTACTTTGTAGGCGGCGGGCCTTATTTTGAGCGCCTGAAGACCTTTATCCACCGAAAAGCCGATGACTAACGGCCTCCATAGAAAAGCCCTCCTCTTATCTTACTTCACGGTGGGGTACAATATCTTAGAGGGCTTAATCTCCCTCGTAGCCGGGTATTTGGCGGGCAGCATCGCCCTGGTAGGCTTCGGCCTGGATAGTTTTGTGGAATCACTATCAGGTAGCGTGATGATCTGGAGATTTGGCCGGCATAAAGGGCTGTCGGCCGAAGAGGAGGAAAGGATTGAGAGAAAGGCTGTAAAAATCGTGGGTTATACTTTCCTGGTCCTGGGCGCTTATGTCTGTTATGAATCCCTCAAGAAACTCTATTTTCAGGAAGCCCCGGCTCCCAGCCTTCTGGGTATCATTATTGCGCTGGCTTCGCTGATAATCATGCCGGTTTTATTTTACCTTAAATACCAGACGGGAAAATCACTAAAGAGCCTGAGCCTGATGACGGACTCCAAACAAACCCTCATCTGCGCCTTTCTCTCCCTGGCTTTGCTGGTGGGCTTGGGCCTGAATTATTGGTACGGCATCTGGCAGGCAGACCCGGTTATCGGCTTGCTCATCGTCATCCTTCTGGGGCGAGAAGGCTATAAGGCCTTAACGGCAGAAAAGTTATGCTGCTGCTGATTTTTAAGACCGACACCCTTCGTAGGAAAATCCAGGCCAACTCCCCCCACCGCCATTAGATCTCCCCGGGGTCATCGTCCAAGGGGCCTTTGGGGGTTAGATACCCCATCTTCCCTTCAGTAATTCCCTTACCCCAAAATAAGGAATCTTTAAGGCCAAAATCAGCAAGAACCTGATTGCCCCAGCTTCCACTCATGACGATACTATGTCAAAAAATCCCTACGGACTTGGGAAGCGGTTAAGTACGGGCAGCTTGGCCCAATGTTCATGGGAAAATATTAAAGTGCCAACCTGTTATGGGCAGCCGCGCCTGAACTTTAATCCCTAATAAAAAGATTAAATTCCGAGGGAAAGGAAATGGAAAGGGTCAAGACATTTTTCGAGTCTAAAGCCGGGTCCACCTCGGCAAAATATGGCTTGTGGGTGGCAATTATTGCCATGGTGATCATCGGCGGCTTTTCTGCTTTGAGTAACCTGATTCACGGTTAACTGGCTTAAAGGGCCCAGGGCCCAGGTCCGGGGTCAGGCATCGTCACTGATAAATTTAATATCCGGGTTCTTTTGTAGTTGGGAGGCTGCTTCCTGGTCCACCAACCAGAATAGTGCGCCACTCTGGGGGTGAACCAGCTGGGCGGGGAGACGCCGAGGTTCTCGGGGACCTTGAAGCACTTCTTTCAGGACCCGGGCCTTGGCGGCGCCGGTGACTAGCAAGGCCACCACGGCCGCCTGGTTGATGAGGGAAACCGTCAGGGTCACCCGAGGCAGGTCCGTTTCGGCCAGGTACACCTCGGCGGCCCAACGGACTTGCTCGTTTAAGACCTCATGGTCCGGAAAGAGGGAGGCGGTGTGGCCGTCCTCGCCTAACCCCAAAAAGATCAAATCAAAGCTGGGCGGCTGGCCGGCAAAGAAGGACTTAAGGAGGGCCTCGTACGCCCGGGCCGCCGCCTCTGGCGGTAGATTACCCGAGACGGGATGTATCTGTTGCGGGGGGATGGGCACCTGGTCCAGCCACACCTGGCGAGCCAAGCGGGCGTTGCTGCGGGGATCGTCTGCGGGCACACACCGTTCGTCCCCCCAGAAGACCTGGACCTGAGCCCAGGCCACCCGGTCCCGACAAGGTGGCTGGGCCAGAAGTTCATACATCCGCCTCGGGGTGTTTCCTCCTGACAGAGCCACGCAGAACCGGCCCCGGAGTCTCAGGGCCTGCCCGGCCTGCTCCACAAAAAGCTCGGCCGCGGCCCGGCTCATGGCTTCCTTATCCGGGTAAACCTGGATCACGACCTGCGCCCCCAATTTCATCTCCACTCTAACCCACCAGCCGACCAGTCCCAAGGTTTAAGTAACGGCCTAGGCTTCTGCGTACGGAAGGGGTTTTGTCCAGCCACCTAATAATGGCCTGGATGACCAGGAAGGCGACGGTTGGCGACACCCCCCTCATGAGGGCTGGCCCTCCTGGATTCCCAGGGGCAGGGTGAAAAAGAAAGTGGTGCCCTTACCCTCAGCCGTATCCACCCAGATGCGGCCGCCGTGGGCGTCGATGATGCGCTTGACCGTGGCCAGCCCCAGGCCGAAGCCCGGTTCCTTTCCTGTCTCCGTCCCCCGGTAAAAGATTTCAAAGAGATGGGGGAGGTCTTCGGCCGGGATGCCGGGGCCCTGGTCTTTGACGGCAAACCGCGCTTCCGGCCCCTCTCTCTGGACCTTTAGATATACCTTGGTCTTAGCCGGGCTATACTTGATGGCGTTTTCCAGCAGGTTCTCCAGAACTCGCCGAAACAATAAGGGGTCGGCGGGCAGCACCAGAACCTCTTGGGGAAATTGGGCCTGCAAATCTATGGACTTGGCCTCGGCCAGGGGGAGCAAGAGGGTCATCACCTCCTGACACTCCTTTTCCACCTGCAGGGCGCTGGGCATAGGCGTTAGGATATGCAGGTCCAGGCGGGCGAATTCCAGAAAATTATTGATGAGTTTCTCCAGACGCCGCATCTCTTTGGCAATTGTCTGAAGATAGGTCATCTGCCCCTGGGACAGGGGGCCGGCCTTACCCAGAACCAGACGCTGGACCAGGCCGGCCATGCCCACCACCGGGGTTTTCAGGTCGTGGGCGAACATATTCACCAGATACCGGCGCTCCTTTTCTAGGCGTTTAATTGGGGTTAGGTCCCGAATAATGAACACTCCCCCCAGGGCCCTTCCCTCATCATCCCTTAAGGCAAAGGCGCTGAGCATCACCGGCACCTTCTGGCTGGCGCGGTTGGTAACCAGCAGTTCTCGGGTCACCTCTTTCTGGTCTCGTACCACCATGCTCGGGAAGCAATCCTGGTCGCAGCCTTCGCAGTGCAAAACTTCCCGGCAGAACCGCCCCAGGGCCTCCTGCCGGGTATATCCCGTAAGGGCCTCGGCCGCCGGGTTGAACTCGGTGATGCGCCCCTGGCCATCCACGGTGATGATGCCGCCTGGGGTGTTTTGAATGATGAAATGCGACCAATCGTGAGGTTGCGGCTGCCTCGAGGGTTCAACTGAAGACATCTGGTCACCCCGCTAATTTTGCCGGACTGGTATCCAGAAGGCCGGAACTTGACAGGGCCAGGCGGATATGGATTTGCTTTTATAATCTCTTCTTTTAGCTGGTTTTCGTTAACGCGGCAATCCGCAGCCTTTAATAATATACCGGAGTCACCAGCCCTTTTCCCAGGCTCAAAGACCTTGCACTAACTGGGTAGTGGGTCATTTTGGAGTGGGGAGTATAACAAAGAAATTAAAAGGCGACCCAGAGGCCGCCTTAGCAACTAATTAAGTATATTTAAAGGTTTTATGTCATTTTTATCTGCGGCATGTATTGTTTTAGATGCTGCTTTATGGCCTCAAGCTTGGGAATTATTTCTTTCTGAATCTCTTCGGATGTAAAAGTTCTCACATTATAGCGTGCCTCATAACTATCATCACGCAAATGTTTATACATTCTTGTATAAAAACGCCACCCCAATTTAGGGTCATCTTCTATGATAGTATTCCTAAGACGATGGTTATCAGGATGCTCGCCTTTAGTAGCAAGATAGCTTTCTATATAATGTAATGCAGAATAGAAAATTCCGTTTACTACCCAATCAAGATATGGAGTTTCTTTAATAGATAAATAATACGCTTCGTTATGTTCTGCCTTTTTAATATGCTCTGCTTGACTTGCCATTATTTTTAGACCATTCTCTGGAATATTATTTTAGTATTCGATGAATAAAACTCTTTGATATCTCTATCGTTTCTGCAAATTACATGAAAATCGAAACATAGGCCCTTGAATGTTCTTAGAATATTAAATTCAATATCATAAATTCGTTCCCTAACTCCTCTATCCAATTTATTGATAACTGTCCATATTTCATAATAATTTTCTATTTTAGAAAGAAGAATATACTCTACTTCTGGAACTTTAGAAATACTTTTAGCAATAAAAATTTCTAACTTATCATCTACACTATTCGAAATTTCATATTGAGGCTGCAAAAGGAATTTAGCAATTATTAAAGGTGGCAAAAATTTCTTTGACCTATTCAAATTGAAAGGCAAGGATAATGTAAGTATTACAAATTCTTCCGCTTTTTCTTCCGCTTTGCCGATTTCTTGAAAATTAGCAGGCAATAGTGCACTTGTATTTTTATCGCCCGATGAGAGCCATTCATAATTCTCAAAGACTGCTTCTTTTAAGACTTGCTCTTGGTCCATTTTACTGTATCTTTGCTACACCCTTTTTTAGGTTTTCTGGAACCGATGAAGATAAAACATTCCCTGATTTGATAACATAAATTGGATTTAAATCTTGGTCATATTCATCTAATCTATAAACGTTAGACACCACAACTCTTATTCTTAGAACCGTTCCATCTTCCGCCTGATATTCATCCCATTCCTCTTTTATGGCTTTGAAACCTACCTCATTGGCATCCACCTCTCTACCGCCGAAATTAATCCTGGTTTTTCTTTCCATTTTAAACCCCTTTTTTTGACAGACAACTTTTGGTTAAGTAAATTATTTCCTAATTATCAACTCTTGAAATTGAAATTCCTAGGCGCGGTAAATTTTAAATCTCCTTAGGGAGGAAGTCAAGCGAAGAATACCCAGTAAAAGCGCCAGCAGCTTTTCGCTAATCTGTGCCTGATTTCCCTAAACTGACCAACTACCTTCCGGTGAATTCCCTGGTCTTGGCGTCAATTATATGGTAAAAAGAATGAAGTATATGAGGAAATTAACATGCCCTTGGTGCGCACCCGTTTTTCCCCCAGCCCCACCGGTTCCCTGCATCTGGGCGGGGCCCATACCGCCCTGTTCAACTGGCTTTTCGCCCGGCATCACTTAGGCGTCTTTATCCTGCGTATCGAGGACACCGACCGGGAGCGCTCTGAGGAACGCTATGTTCAGGAAATTCTGGATGCCCTGATCTGGCTGGGTCTTAACTGGGATGAAGGTCCCCACCGCCAATCCCAACGCCTGCACCTTTACCGGGAATATATCCAGAAGCTCCTTGAAGTGGGGGCCGCGTACTGCTGTGATTGCCCCCCGGCCGATCTGGAGGCCCGGCGCCAGGCCGCCCTGGCCAAAGGAGAAAAGCCCCGATACGACGGCCACTGCCGGGACCGGCGCCTTAAATTAGGCCCCCGCACCGCGGTACGCTTCCGCACTCCCCAGACCGGCACGACAATCTGGCGGGACCTCATCAAAGGCCCCATCGCCTTCGACAACCAGGAGCTGGACGACCTGGTGCTGACCCGGGCCGACGGCCTCCCCACCTACAACTTTGCCGTGGTGGTGGATGACATCACCATGGAGGTTACCCATGTCATCCGGGGGGACGACCACATCCCCAACACCCCCCGGCAGCTCCTTATCTATGAAGCCCTGAAGGCCACCCCGCCCCAATTCGCCCACATGCCCTTGATCCTGGGAAAAGACCGGGGCAAGCTCTCCAAACGGCACGGCGCCCTGTCCATCCTGGCCTATTTGGAGATGGGCTTCCTGCCGGAGGCCCTGGTGAACTATCTGGCCCGCCTGGGCTGGTCCCATGGCGACCAGGAGATCTTCACCCGGGGCGAACTGATGCAATACTTTTCCCTGGAACAGGTGACCAAAGCCGCCGGGGAATTCGACCTGGACAAGCTGCGGTGGCTCAACAGCCACTATATCAAGGAAATGCCCACACCGGAGCTCGCCCGCTTGCTCAAATATTACCTGGCCCCCTTGGGAATTACTGACCCCGACCCGGCTTATCTCACCCGGGTGGTGCCCACCTTGAAGGCCCGCAGCAAGACCATGGTGGTGATGGCTGAAAAAGCCGGATTTTTTTTCCGGGACCCCCGGCCTTACGATGAGAACGCGGTCAATAAATTTCTCACGCCCCAAACCACCCCGATGCTAAAGGAGATTTTCCGCCGCCTGGAAGGTTTGGCAGAGGTTTCGGAAGAGGCCCTCAACGAATTATTCAATGACCTGGCAGCCCAAACCGGCTTGAAGATGATAAACCTGGCCCAGCCGGTGCGGGTGGCTTTGACCGGCCAGACCGCCAGCCCCGGGCTCTTTGACATAATTAATATTTTAGGTAAAAAAGAAACGCTCAAAAGAATAAATAATGCCTTGAGCTTCATCCAAACCTGAGAAGATATATCAAGCATAGGCCATAAGTGCCAGAAATGAGGAGGTTTTGAGCCATGGCGGCAGCAGGACAAGGTTATCGTAAAAAACAGGCTTTTCTGTGTATCCTGGTTTTCATCTGTTTGGGCATCGCCTTCTGGAGCGGCACCGCCATCGTGGCGGTGGGGATGGTCCTGCTGGCCAGCGCCATCTGCTTTTTGGCCGCCAAAATGGAACCTGAACAAACCCCGGACGAACACCATCATCATTGATGAGGGCGTCTTGGGGGAGGGGACTAAGGGGCGCAGCCCCTTACCCTTACAAAAAACTCCCCCAAGCCCCCACCCCCAATCCCTTAAGTTTAAATTATCTATGGAAGGCGGGGCCTATGGCCCCGCCTTCCCAAAATAACATTCGCGGGGTGGGTGGGGGGTGTGGGGGGAGATTGTAAGTGGAGGTCACCTCCCTGCCCTCCCCCCACAAGACCTCATAAGGAGGCTATCATGCGCGTTGCTTTGATGGGTCAGGCGGCTTTTGGTGCGGAGGTATTGAAGGGTTTGGTCAAGCAAGGTCGGGAGGTGGTGGGGATTTTCTGCCCGCCGGACCGGGGGGGCAAGGCTGATCCCTTGAAGGAGGCGGCGCAAGATGCGGGTGTCCCGGTTTTTCAGCCGGCCCACCTGAAGGATCAGGAGGCCTATGCGCAGATGGTGGCCTTGAAGGCCGACCTGGGGGTGCTGGCCTTTGTCACTGACATCGTGCCGGCCCGGGTGTTCAACGCCCCCAGACTGGGGTCCATCTGCTACCACCCCTCCATCCTCCCCCGCTATCGGGGGGCTTCGGCCATCAACTGGGCGGTGATTAACGGCGAGACTAAGACGGGCCTTACTATCTTTTGGGTGGATGAAGGCATTGACACCGGCGACATTTTGCTCCAGAAGGAGGTGGAGGTCGGCCTCAATGAGACCACCGGGGCCGTCTATTTCGACAAGCTCTATCCTTTAGGGGTGGCAGCCTGTTTGGAGGCGGTGGCTCTGGTGGCTGCGGGCCGGGCCCCCCGTATTTCCCAGGATCACAGCAAGGCGACTTATGACCCCCCTTGCGATGAAAAGGTAAGCACCCTAAATTGGAGCAAGCCTGGCCGCCAGGTGTTCAATTTTATTCGGGGCTGCGACCCCCAACCCGGCGCCACCACCACTTTCCGGGGGGAAAAGGTGAAGCTTTTTAACGCCGCCTTCCTAGAAGAATCCCACTCCGCAAAACCCGGCGAAATCCTGGAGGTGACGGACAAAGAGATCAAATTGGCCGTGGCCGGCGCCGCCATCCTAATCACCCGTTTCCGCACCAAAGACCTGGGCAAGGTCAAGGCGCCGGAATTCATCCAGGCCAAAAAGCCCGAGAAAGGAGAAAAGTTCGGGGGATAAATTATACTTTCTCCATAAGCCAGTTTTTCGGGGGGGTTGACGGGCGGATTTTTAACCTGTTCTTGCCACCAGATGGGGGGAAAGGACAGTTTGGCAAACAGTCACTGAGGTCAATCAATCTATAACTTTAAGACTAAGGTTAAGCCCAAAATAGGGGAGTGTCATTAAGAATATATTAATTCTTTAGGGTAATTATTATTAACAGAAAATGGCCCTTCAGTATTAACATCAACCATTGGTGTTAGTATTTGGGAATACAGGAAAGTTACTGATGGAACTGTCGTCATATCATATTTATTTTATAATAATTGCAACATTTTTATTCTTTTTATTATTTATCTTTTATAAGGTTCACATATTTTTTGAAAAAAGGAGAAAGGGAAAGAAGTTGCAGTTATCGGAAGGGAAAAATACGCCGTTGCAACTTTACAGCATGGCGATAACGAGCTTTAATAACGGTGATTTTGACAATGCCATTTTACTTTTACAAGAAATCATTAAAATCAACCCCAATTTTCCTGAGCCCTATTGTACCCTGGGCTTAACCTATGCCGAGATCGGTCAGCATCATGAGGCGATAAAAGCCTTCAGGCTCGCCCTGCAAAGAATGCCTAAATGTCCCGAGGCTTATTTCAACCTGGCCATCTCCTATTTTAATGATCGGGGACAAAACTGCCGCCACGAGCCAATTTAAGTTTCTCAAAACTTTTGATCCTCATTTGGCCAACAAACTCTTTAACCTCATAAACAGCAGCCAGGTGCCAGAACCTCGCCAACCATGACGGGCCAACAGCCTCAGTTGACCGGGGCCAGCGACCTTGCCGGAACAATGACCACGACAAATATGGGAAATGGAGATAAAGACATCTTAAAAAGGAAGTATCTGGCGGTCAATTTCGTCGGCTTAGCCATGATCGCCTCGGTTTTTGTCTATGCCGCCCTCGTGGAGATAATCAAAAGATATTTTGCCCCCTTTACCGGTTTTGTTTGCCTGAGGGGCAACTTAATAAATATTATTAGATTTATCCTTTTGGCATCGGCAATTACCTTTTATTTTTTGATAAAAATAATTCAAAGGAAGTATTCCACCCACCCCTCCTCCAATTTACCCTTAGCCGCTATCATCACCTTCACTCTGTGTGAAGCCGTGGCCCTCTGGGGCCTGATTCTCTTTCTCCTGGCTGGCCATGCCTTAGATTTTTATATTTTCATGACCATCTCCTTAGCCTTTTTCTATATATATTTTCCCAGATATGATAATTGGGAAAAGTTAATGGGGCTGAGGACTGATTAGACGGTCCTGAGAGCAGGATTAGCAACTCTCACCACCTGAGTGATATGAAAAACATCGGCATCTTTTACCATCCCTCCTTCAGCCGCAAGAGTTACATGACCATCGGCAACCGGCTGAAGGATTTTCCCGAGGCCCTGGAGGATTTGTTGAAAAAGCCCAATGTGCGCCTCTTTGAGTCGCCCCGGGCCTCCGAAGAGTTGATCCTCAAGGTCCACCCCTCTGAGATGCTCCGCCTGGTGGCCCGGGACGGCTTCTGCTCCACCGCTTACGAGTCCGTGGGCTCCGTTGTGGCCGGCATGGAAGCCCTGGCCAAAGGGGAGATTGACCGGGCCTTCTGCTTCATCGGCGCCGGCGGCCACCACGCCGGTTACCGCCAGTTCTGGGGGGCCTGCTGCTTCAATGACGTGGTCATCGCCCTCACTCACGTGCGGGAGATCAGCCCCTGGCGGCGCTTTGCCATCGTGGACACCGACGCCCACCACGGCGACGGCACCCGCCAGTTGATTCAGGACGACCCGGAAGTTTTTCACCTGTGCTTCTGCGGCGCCGACCACCGCTCTGCCGACGGCACCAAGATCGATGTGGAGGTCTATCGCCTGGGGTGGCAGGACAATGTCAACGCCCAGTATGTGGACAAAGTGCGGCGCCACCTGCCCTTGATCCCTCCATTTAAACCCGACCTGCTCATCTGGTACTACGGCTTCGACACCCACGCCGACGACTACGGCTCCCTGGGCCTCACCGAGGAGGCCTATTTCGAGATCTGCGATCTGATGCTGGCTGCCTCCACCGAATGCGGCATCCCTCTGCAAGTGGTCCTGGGCGGCGGTTCCTTGCCCCACCTGGCCTTCAACACCATCCCGGAAATTATCCGCCGCCTGGCGGAGGGATAGGGAGTGAGGGGGAGATGTGGGGGAGATGTGGGGGAGGGGGCCAGGGGCTTCCACAGGCGAGACGCCTGTGCCACTGGCCCCTGCCCCCTCCCCCCCAACCCCTTAAGTAGTAGGGGCGACCCGCCGGGTCGCCCCTGTCTAGCCCTACCCTCATAAGGCCGTTGCCGGAAAAGAGGTTTCCGGTTATAATGTTAAAAAAGACTATCCCCGACTCAATTATCTAAGACCATGATTTTACAAAGATTGCAGGCATTAGCCAAACATTACGAGGAG
>JAUXZG010000134.1 GCA_030694005.1 Desulfobaccales bacterium
GGCGACCCAGCGGGTCGCCCCTACAAGGTAAGGTTTTGCGGGGGGAGGGCCAGGGATGTAGAGCAGGCGCCCTTGCCTGCAAAATAACAGCCGGGGGCGGCTGTTCTACATCTCCCCCCCACCCCCCGCCCAATCCGTTTAAGGGGCTGGGGAAGGCGGGGCCTTTGGCCCCGCCTTCCCCAGCCAAATAAGCCCCTTAAGGGATTGGGGGTGGGGGTTAAAGGGGGAGGGGGTAAGGGCCCTCCGGCCATTAGCCCCCTCCCCCTTTAAGTAACTCCCGCGCAATTATCAGCCGCATGATTTCGTTGGTGCCTTCGTAGATCTGGCCCGCTTTGGCGTCTCTGAAGTAGCGTTCCATAGGGTAGTCCTGGAGGTAGCCGTAGCCTCCCAGGATTTGCACCCCTTCCAGGGCGGCGTGCATGGCGGTATCGGTGGCGAACTTCTTGGCCATGGCTGCGGCAGTGCTGTAGGGGAGGTTCTGGTCTTTGAGCCAGGCGGCTTTGAAAGTCAGGAGGGCCGCGGCTTCCAGATCACAGGCCATGTCCGCCAGTTTCCATTGGGTGGCCTGGAACTGGGCGATGGCTTGGCCGAACTGCTCTCGGCGCCTTCCGTAGGCCAGGGACTCGGCCAGGGCGGCGCGGCCTATACCCACGGCGATGGCCGCCGACCCCACCCGAGCACCGTCCAGGGCGGCCAGCATTACCTTGAGGCCCTGGTTCAGGTCTCCCAGCAGGCTATCGGCCGGCAGGCGAGCCTCGTCGAAATATAAAGACACGGATTCGGCCCCCCTAAGGCCCAGCTTGGCTTCCGGAGGCCCCCAGGTGACTTCCGGGGTCTGGGCCAGGTCTATTATAAAGGCGCTGATGCCCTTGGACCGCAGGTTGGGGTCGGTAAGCGCCGCCACCAGAGCAAAGCGGGCCAGATTACCGGAGGTCACAAAGTTTTTATGGCCCGAAAGCACCCAACCGGCGCCTTCGGCCCGGGCGCTGGTCTTGAGACGGGCTGGGTCCGAGCCGGCTTCGGGTTCCGTCAGGGCAAAACAGGCGAACACCTCGCCCTGGGCCACCTGGGGCAGAAAGCGGCGTTTCTGGTCTTCGGTGCCGAATCGGTTTACGGCCAGCCCAAAGTTGGAGTGGTTCACATGCAGAATCAGGGCGGAAGAAGGGCAGGCCTGAGCCAGCTCCATCTGGGCCAGGACATAGGTAACATAATCGCACCCGCCCCCGCCGTAGTCCCGAGGCAGGGCCAGGCCGAACAAGCCTTCTTTGGCCCACAATTCTAGGATTCCCTGGGGGAATCGCCCTTGACGGTCCAGGCGGGCGGCGTCCTCCTTAACCTCCTGGGCCAGACGTCGGGCCTTTTCCTGGACCGCCTTTTGTTCCGGTGATAAAGTAAAATCCATGTTGGCCTTCCTGCTTGGATGATAATTAAGCTAAAGCTATGATTTCATTTTTGCCCGGCTCGGTCAACAGGAAACCGCTGGACATGCCTGCCTGGTTATAATAAGGAAATCGTATTAGGCAGGTCAGGCTCAGGAGAAAAAGGCCTAAGAGCGGTAAACCCAGTGGTTGGTGGGCCCGGGGGAAAGTCAGTGCTCCTCAAGCCGGCCGCCGAACTATCCTAAATCTTGATAGAGGGTAATGCTTTTCTGCCTGGGAGAGTTTCCATGAAAAGAGGCATCCTTTTCCTCACCATAATCCTTCTGGCAGCGTTCTGGAATTTTAAGACCGAGGCTCAGGTGGCCCCCCCGCCGCGCCTGGTGGCCCAGGGAGACCTGGAAAAACTGGTTCAGGGAAAAGAAGAAACGATAGAGGCCGGGGGAGGCGTATTTTTTAAGATTTCTCCACAGGAAATGTTCCGGCAAAATATGATTATTTTCGATAAAAAGATAAAAGTGGTTGGGCTAGAGGGGGGTAGATTTATAGCTTACGCCAGAATTGAGTCTGGCCCAACCATTTACTGGATAATCGGGGAATACACCGGGGGCGCGCATTGTTGTGGGGTATATCATTTCCTGTCCAGGCCGGAGGGGGGCCAGCCGGTGCGCTATCTGGGGAAAACTACGGGACACAATGGCGGGCCTCTGCCCCTGGGCGGCTTATGCATTTATCACCAGGGCCAGCTCTATTTCAAGGACCTGGATAATAGATTTGACTACTTCCATGCCAGTCATGCCGACTCCAGGTTAGTTAATTTCCCCCCACGCTTTTATCACCTCACGTCGGCATCCCTTAAAGTGAGTAACCTGCCATTCAAAGAGGTTTACTTAAGAAAAGTCAGCCAGGTGGAGGAGGAGATTAGCAAAAACCTAACATTGAGACGCGTAAAGCCTCCCGCCCTTTTGAAGTCTGGGTTTGCCCCGGGCTTCATGATGATGGAGTTTACCGATCCCCTGGGGCAATTGCTGATTAAGCGGACCATTCTTTATTTATATGCTCGCCAGGACCAGGAAGCCTGGCAGACCTTGGAACGGGATGTGCCGAAATATTATCAAACCACCGACTGGCTAAAGGAGTTGGGAAAGGATATTCTTGAGCATCTATCGGCAGCACCATATTAGCCGGGGTATTTTTGCGCCATGGGAGAGGTAACGGCAAATTTTCGGGTAGCCCTGATCTTGGGGGGCGCCAAAAGCGGGAAGAGCCGCTACGGCCTTTCTCTGGCGGCCAGATTTCCGGCCCCCCGACTGTTTGTGGCCACCGGCCAGGCGAAGGACGAGGAAATGACGGCCCGCATTGCCCGGCACCAGCAGGACCGGGGGCCGCAGTGGCACACCCGGGAAGAACCTCTGGCCCTGGCACAGACCATCGCCGCCGCCCAAGAGGGTTACGGGGTCATCTTGGTGGACTGCCTGACGCTGTGGCTGTCCAACCTGATGCTGAGAGAAAATCGATCCCCTAACCAAACCGAGGCGGATTGCGAACAACTGCTGGGGGGGCTGGCCAAGACCAAAACCCCGGTGATCCTGATAAGCAACGAAGTGGGCTTGGGTATCGTCCCGGAAAACCCCCTGGCCCGCCAGTTTAGGGACCTGGCCGGCCGGCTCCACCAACAACTGGCCCAAACCGCCGACCTGGTGACCCTGGTGGTGGCCGGCCTGCCGTTGACTATTAAAGGTGAGAGAGAGGTATTTGGGGGAGGGGGCTACGGGCCGGTGGGCCCTTACCCCCTCCCCCAAACCCCCACCCCCAATCCCTTATGGGGTTTGTTGGGC
>JAUXZG010000144.1 GCA_030694005.1 Desulfobaccales bacterium
CGCCCAGGTCTTCCTGCAATCCGCCTGCCTGGACCAAAAACCAGCGCCGGAGTAAGGGATGAAAATTTGAGGGAGGGGGCCAGGGGCCGACGGCCCCTGCCCCCTCCCTCAAACTCCCTCCCCCAACCCCTTAAGTTCAATTAAGTCGGAGAGGGCGGGGCCACGGGCCCCGCCTTCTCCGACCCCCATAAAGGGGGTAGGGAGGGGAGTTTGAGGGGAGGGTGGGGGAGCACTTACAAAAAACTCCCCCAGCCCTCCCCTCAACTATCCAGTCCCTCTACCCCCCCGCCACCGGCAGGCGCACGGTTATCCAGGTCTCGCCGGGTCGGCTTTCTATCTGGATCTGACCGCCGTAGGGGGCAAGGAGGCGCCGGCTCATGAATAGGCCAAGACCGGCCCTTGGTTTCTCCGGGGTCCCTTTGGTGGTGACAAAGGGGTCGAAGAGGCGGGGCAGAATCTCCGGGGGGATACCCACCCCGGTGTCGCCGAGGCGCAAAACCCGCACGCCATCAAGAAGACAGGTTTCTAGGGTTAATTTCCGCCGGGGGGCTCCCTCCAGGGCTTCCAGGGCGTTGTCCACAAGGTTCCGGAAACTCTGGCTAAAATCCAGGTAATGCCCAAAAATGAGGGGCAGGCTCTGGAAGGTGAAATCTTTCTCCACCCGGTGCTGGAAAAATGGCTGGGCCAGATAAAGGTCCAGTTCTTCCTGATAGATCTGGTTAAGGTCTAAATAGGCTTTATCTTCATTGTCCTCATGCACTCCCTTAAGGAGGAGGCGGCGGGCCAGGGCCTGCAGTTTTGCCAATTCCTGGCGAAATTGGCTGATTTTCTCCGGGCGATGGTGAAGCCGGGCCACCAGCTTTTCGGTGACCCCCGGGGGGCCGGGCGGCAAATGCTCCAGTTCTTCCCGGGAATTCTGCTCTAGCAGCTCCAGGTGAAAGGAGAGCACCTGCAAGGGGGCGTTCATCTGGTGGACGATGCCGCTCACCGACCGCCCGGCGCTGGAGTGGCGATAATACCGGACCAATTCGACAAAGCAGCGCTCCAGGACCTCGGCGGCCCGTTTAGGGTTGCTGGAGGACAGCCCGCTTAAGGTCAGTTCCCCCAGAGGGGTCTCAGCTTGGCCTTTGCCCGCGCCAGGAGTCTCAGTCTCTGGTGGTGAGGTGAAGGAGCCCGAATCCTCTGATTGGCACTCCATAAAAAATCTCTCCTGTTATTGAGTGGCGCTAAATTCACCCGGACCTGGGGACTTCCCCTTCTCTTAGTTAATTCGGCTCATTTTTTGAGAAACTTAACCTTTCTTGCCAAAATTCCTCTTTGCAGGCGTCCGGCCCGGCCAGCGGCGGCAAAGAAGCTCATGCCTTGGCAACTACCAGAGCCCCTTATGGCTTTGGCTCAGAGTGACATAAGGATGCCGGCGAATTTGGCGGTGGTTAAAGCCGCCGGCCCACCGGCTAAGTCCTGGTTTTCCGTGAGAAGAGCCTCGTCTGGGGGAAAGGGGGAGACGGACTCGGCCAACCCGGCGTCAGCCAAGGCGGTTAGGTTTTTAAGGAATTTTTAGAGGGGGCCGGAAATCACGCAGTGCCAGGGAAAATCACTCAGGAGGAATTGCGGAGCAGGTGGATGGTGCAGGTAGTGCCCTGACCCACCTCACTGTCAATCTCAATCTTGCCCCCGTGCTGTTCGATGATCCCGCGACAGATGGTCAGGCCCAGGCCGGAGCCTTTTTCTTTGGTGGAAAAAAATGGGGTGAAAAGTGATGGCATATGCTCCGGTGGGATACCGGGGCCGGTGTCGGTCACCGTGAGCACGACCTGGTCCGGCTTAAGTCCCAGGCTCACGGTCAACCGCCCCCCCTGGGGCATGGCCTCCAGGGCATTCTTGAAAAGATTGATCAGGACCTGGCGGATCTGCCCGGGGTCAAAGGCAAAGGGCGGCACAGCCGGCGGCTCTTCAAGCCGGAAGACCACCCCCGTCTCTTTGAAGC
>JAUXZG010000160.1 GCA_030694005.1 Desulfobaccales bacterium
CCTGCGGCCCTTAGCCCCCTCCCCCAAACCTTTTACTC
Source organism: Desulfobaccales bacterium (assembly GCA_030694005.1). Classification (GTDB taxonomy): domain Bacteria; phylum Desulfobacterota; class Desulfobaccia; order Desulfobaccales; family 0-14-0-80-60-11; genus JAUXZG01. Next base: position 39 of record JAUXZG010000160.1, read on the forward strand.
CTCCACCTTCCCCCAGTCCAGGAGGCGCAGTTCCGGGGTGGGGCGGCCCTGAAAGTGGGTGAGTCTGGTGCTGAAGGCCACTTCCAGGGTGCCGGTCAGCGGGTGGCAGGAGGCCTGGTCAAAGGCGATGGCTTCCCGGATGCAGTCCTTTTGGGCCAGTTGCACCTTCAGGTGTCGTTCGCCCACCACCCGGGAGGTCAGGCAGTCAACCCCGGTGCAGGCAAAGACCGGTTCCGGGTTGCCGGGGCCAAAGGGCCGCAGGCGGTCTAGATGTTGGAAAAAATCGTCGTCCAGGTCGGCCAGGTTCACCTGGGCGTCCACCTTCAAGGTGGGCTTGGGGTGCTCCGGGCCCATCTGGTCGCGGAAGGCTTTTTCTAAGGCATCTTGCAAGGCCGTGAGGTTTTCCGCCGGCAGCACGAAGCCTGCGGCCGCCTGATGGCCTCCGTATTTTGTAAGATACGCCCGGCAAGCGTCCAGGCCCTTAAAGAGGTGGAAGCCTTCGATGCTGCGGGCCGAGCCTCTTCCCCAGCCGTCCTCCAGACTCACCAGGGCCACCGGGCGGAAGTACGCTTCCGCGAGGCGGGCCGCGACTATGCCCAGGACTCCGGGGTGCCAGCCTTCCAGGGCCAGGACCATCACCGGCCGTTTATTAAGCCCCTGCTGGCGGATAAAAGAGTCTGCCTGTCGCAGTACTTCCTCCTCCAGGGCCTGCCGCTGCCGGTTGAGATTGTGCAAATAATTGGCCTGGACCCGGGCCTGCCTTAGGTCGTCGCTCAAGAGCAACTCCAAGGCCCCCCGGGCCTGGCCCAGGCGTCCGGCGGCGTTGAGACGGGGGGCCAGCTTGAATACCAGGTCACGGTAGGAGATGGGTTTGCCTTCCAAGCCGGTTACTTCCTTCAAGGCTACCAGGCCGGGGCGGCGGCTCTCTTCCATGACCTTGAGGCCGTTCTGCACCAGGATGCGGTTCTCTCCCACCACCGGCACCACATCAGCCGCGGTTCCCAGGGCCACCAGGTCCAGATAAGCCCTCAAGTTCGGTTCCTCATGGTCCCGAAACCAGCCCGCGTCCCGCAGTTGGGCCCGCACCCCCAGGGCCAGCAGCAAGGCCACCCCCACTCCGGCCAATTCCCCAAAGGGGTAATCCTCGCCCCCCCGCTTGGGATTGACCACCGCCAGGGCCGGCGGCAACTCATGGGGAATCTCGTGGTGGTCGGTGATGATCACCTCCAGCCCCTGTGCGGTGGCCCAGGCCACCTCGGCCGCGTCGCTGATGCCGCAGTCCACCGTCACCAACAGCCGGGCCTGGGCGGCCAGTTCCTTCAAGGCCGGAACTTTGAGGCCGTAGCCCTCGGTCAGGCGGTCGGGAATGTAGGTAACGCACTTAAGTCCCAATTCCTGAAAAAACTGGCGTAGCAAGGCGGTGGCAGTGAGGCCGTCGGCGTCATAGTCCCCATAAATGGCCAGCGGCTCCCTTTGAAGCACCGCCCGGGTCAGACGGACGGCGGCAGTTTCCAAGTCGGCAAGTCTAAAGGGGGGGTGCAGGCGCTCCAGGGCGGGGTCCAGAAAGGCCAGGATATCCTCCGGCGCGGCCAGGCCCCGGTTCAACAACAGGCGGGCCACCAAAGGCGGCAGACCGTGGCGGGCACTCACTTCTCCCACTAATTCCGGACGTTCTGGATATGTCCGCCACAGTTTTTTCCGGCGCATTAGATGCTCCAGGGCAAGCGGTCAGCTATCAGCTATCAGCTATCAGCGGTCAGCTTTAAATAAATAGACGTCTTTAGTTTCCTTTGAGTCGCCAAGGCGATGGCTGCCAACCCCATATTGCCCGAGAAGAAAGAGGGAATCGGCAGTAAATTAAGACCTCTGAAAAACCTGTGGTTATTATCTCTCTGGGTGGCGGCCAGAGACGGCCGCCCCACCGCCTTGATTTTTCTGGTGGGGCGGGCCTTAAGTGCCAGCCAACATACACTTTCCTACAATTTTGCCAGGGTCTTAAATTACTAAAGCTGATAGCTGATGGCTTCTACTCCACCGTTTCTCCTGGCTTAAGGGGTAAAACGGTGATGCCAGGTTCATCTTTCAGGAGCTTCTTCAGTTCCTCCGTGGTGCCGGTGAGCACCGGGAAGGTGCCGTAGTGCATGGGGATCACCCAGCGGGGTTTGAGCAGCCGGCAGGCCAGGGCGGCCTCCGCCGGGCTCATGACATAATGGCTGCCGATGGGCAGCATGGCCAGCTCCGGGTGATAAAGCTCGTGGATCAGTTCCATGTCCTTAAAAACCGCGGTGTCGCCGGCATGGTAGGCCACAAAGCCGTTTTCGAACTCCACCACGAACCCTGCCGGGTCCCCGGCGGCGATGAGCCGGCCGCCCTCCTCCACGGTGGAGGAGTGCACCGCGTGGGTCATGGTGATTTTTAAGCCCGCGGCCGTCAGCGTGCCCCCTTTGTTCATGCCGATTACCTGGGCCACGCCTTGCTGGGCCAGAATCACCGACAGCTCGTGGATGGCCACCACCGGTGCCCCGGTCTTTTTGGCCACCGCCACGGTGTCGCCCACATGGTCACTGTGGCCGTGAGTCACTAAGATGAGGTCCACCTTGCCAACTTTTTCCACCGGGGTATTGAGCAAGGGGTTGCTGAGCCAGGGGTCGATGAGCACCGTCACCCCGGCGCCGGACAATTTAAAGGCCGCATGCCCGTAAAAAGTGACGCTGACCCCGCGGCCCATGATGGCTTGCGACATAGCGCCCTCCTGTGCAGGTTGTTTTTGGGGGAGGGGGCTAAGGGCTGCAAGCCCTTACCCTTACAAAAAACTCCCCCAAGCCCCCTCCCCCAATCCCTTAAGTTTTGTTTATCTGGAGAGGGCGGGGCCATCGGCCCCGCCCTCTCCAGATAACTTTAGCGGGTTGGGTGGGGGGTGGGGGGGGGAGGGCAGGGACCTCAGAGATCGGGAGAGGT
>JAUXZG010000162.1 GCA_030694005.1 Desulfobaccales bacterium
GACCTCTGAAAAAATGCCTGGTTTAGTAACCTCCCTAGTGGGCGGCCAGAGACGGCCGCCCCACCGCCTTGATGTTCCTGGTGGGGCGGGCCTCCGTGCCCGCCAGCATTACTCTCTCCTGTCATTTTGCAGAGGTCTCAATTAATAATAAAGACTAACCATATTCGTCCAAGCCGCTATAACTGTAACTCTACCTTTATTAGAAAGTTAAAAACCTTTTAGTCTAAAAGTTCATCTGGGGTTCGGACTTTTAATATTCTCCCCAAACCTGTTGATACCTAAGTCATAGCCAAGTTAGAGATTCGCCTCGCTACGCGCCATGCCTTTAATGATCTCCACGGTGATGACCTTTTTCGACTCACCCTTTTTCTTCCTACCTTGTTCATCAATCAGTTGTGAGGAATCCACCCCCTTGGTGGGCACCGCTGCCGAGTTGTTGGGGTTCCTCAGGGCCAGGCGAATCTTGCCCTGATTGCTGGCCAGGTTTAATAACTCGGCCTGGGTCGTGTCCAACTCCAGGGTGACGGTATTCACCACCGCCGGCTTATTTTCCCCCTTCTGCTCCCAGACCTGGCCGGCGGTCAGGACCAAGATGTTCTGCAAAAAGGTCTTGGAGATGTGCTCATGGGTATTAGGTACTGGCATATCCACCAGGACATCCACCCGGTCGCCGGGATGAATAAAACCGGCCACCCCCGAAACATCATCCACCCGCACGGTAAGAGCCCTTTTATTCTCCCCCAAAAGCCCGCTCAAACCGGCAGAAGTGCCTTGGGGAGCCAGTTTGGAAAGCAAAATGGGTTCCCCTTTGGCCAACGGCGTCTTTACCACCCGGCCCTCGATTTCCTTAAAAGAGGAGGCGGTTTGGGTCGGGATAAGGTTTTGGGGCCAGGTGCCCACCTTCACCAACTTGCCATCCAGAGCGGTACCGGGGGAGATGTCGCTGGTGGCCACCGCCACCTGACCGGTGACCGGCACCGACACCCGGGTCTTTACTTTGATGTACTGGTGGATGGAAAAGGTGGCCACCAGACCGGCCAACCCGGCTACCACGATATAGGCAATTCCTTTAGGTAAATTCATCGCCGCTCACCCGCATCTTAAGAAGGTTAGGTACTTCCCACGCCGAACCCTGTGGCTCATCAAGAATTGTCGCGCCTTTGCCCGCCTCCTTAAGGTCATGGGTTACCCCTTAATGCCCACGAGCACCACCATGCCCAAGGCCATGGCTACTCCGTAGGGAATACCTTCGATTTTTCCGGAAGGGGTGGCATCCAGCACCGTCCCACCAGGTCGGCAAAGGATCAGGTTTACCAGCAAGACCCAGCCTTGCCGGAGCTTGGACCGGAGCAGGCCCTTGTGCCACAGGACCGCCAGGGCGATTATTCCGCCGGCGATTCCCATGTACAAGAAGAGGTAAAAGGTAAGCCGCGGCCCCAACCAAGCCCCCAGGGCGGCCAGAGCCTTGACATCTCCCGCCCCCATGCCGCCCATCAGGTAGGGCACGATCAACAGGCCAAAACCCAGAAGCATCCCCATAAAGCCATCAGCCAGGCCGGTCCAGCCTTGGCAGATAAAACCGTAGGCCAGACCGGCCAGGGCCGTCCCCAAGGTAAGGTAATTGGGGATCCGATGGGTCTTCAGGTCCCCCCAGGCGATCCACAAGGCCAGCAACAAAGGAAAGACCAGATGGACCTGGGAACTTAACGATCTCGGTATTTCGCTCCAAAAGGAGAGCAAGGCTAACTCCTTCCATCTCCGCCGGTCAGGTCAGGTTAAGCCGCGCCTTAACGGGCCACCCCATCCTTAGCCGGTCATGGTTTCATGCGTGCCAATGACCTCCCCTACAGGGTCAGACAAACTTTTTGCTGTAGAAGGAGATGACGGCTACCAGCAATGTCAGAACCACAATCCTTAGGAGATATGTAAGTTCCATCTCACCAGACCTCCCACCCTTCCATCAGGGCTCTCAATCCTGCTCCCGTTGCCATCGGGATTTTCTCAAGCAGAGGTTGTCTTAAGACCTCCACCGGGACCAGGTTTGCTGTGAAGATTGGGTCCAGTGACCGCTTCACCGGACCCAAAGGTTGAGGGGCGGTGGGGGCCCCCAGGCCCACCGCCTTCGACTTCCTTAGGGGGCAGCAGTGCCAGGAAGACTGCCGGCGACAGTAGTGAACATGGCGTTGATTCTGGTGCCCAGTAAGG
>JAUXZG010000173.1 GCA_030694005.1 Desulfobaccales bacterium
CCTTACCCCCTCCCCCAAACCCCCACCCCCAATCCCTTATGGGATTTTTTAGCTAAGGTAGGCAGGGCCTCTGGCCCTGCCTACCTTAGCTAAACTTATGCGGGTTGGGAGGGGGGCTTGGGGGGAGGGCAGGGACTTCAAGTCCCTGGCCCTCCCCCCAATACACCCGTTCTCACCCCCGGGCCGCCCGGGTGAAGCCTGGGGCGGCGCGTTCGATGACTTTTTCGGGCACGCAGAAGGCCAGGCGGAAATAGCCGGGTCGGCCAAAGCCTCGTCCCGGCACCGCCAGGATGTTCTCCTGTTTCAGGCGGGCCACAAAGGCCAGGTCGTCGCCTCCGGGGGCTTTGGGAAAGAGGTAGAAGGCTCCCTTGGGCTTAAAGAAGTCATAGCCCGCCTGGGTGAGAAGGTCGCAGAACAGTTCCCGACGGCGGGTATAGGGGGTGGTATCCACGGAAACCTCAAGGAGTCGCGCCACCACCCGTTGCATCAGGGCCGGGGCATTGACAAACCCCAGGATGCGGTTGGCCAGCACCATACCTGCGGCCAGCTCCCCCCGGCCGGTGGCCTGGGGACTCACCGCCGCATAGCCTAAACGCTCTCCCGGGATGGACAGGTCCTTGGAGAAAGAAGTGGCCAGCAGGGTGTTAGGATAAGCCTCAAACACGCTGGGCAGGGTGAGGCCGTCATAAAGCAGGCGCCGGTAAGGCTCGTCGGTCACCAGAAATACCGGCTGCCCGTGGCGCCCCGCATGATGGGTGAGAAACCGCCCCAATTCCTTCAAGGTGGCGGCCTCGTAAACCTGGCCGGTGGGATTGTTGGGGGAGTTAATAATAACGGCCCGGGTACGGGGGCTCATAGCCGCCGATAGAAGGCTCAAGTCCAATTGGAAGAGGTCATCGGTCTCCACCACCCGGGGCGTCCCGCCGTGATTGTCAGCATAAAAAAGATATTCCGGAAAATAAGGCGCGAAGATCACAACTTCGTCGCCGGGGTCCAACAGGGCCTTGAGAATGACATTCAAGGCCCCGGCCGCGCCGCAGGTGAGGATGATATCGTCGGTCTGAAAGTGCATCTGGTGCAGCCGGCTCAAGTGTTCGGCCAGAGCATGGCGGGGGCCCGCCAACCCGGCATTGGGCATATAAGCATGGAGGCCAGGGTGGGGGTCCTGGGCTGCGGCCAGCAATTCCTCCTTGAACCTGGGCGGGGGCTCCAGGTCGGGGTTGCCTAAAGTGAAGTCACAGACCTGCTCCGGGCCCAAACGGGCTTTGAGCTCCGCCCCTTCCTCGAACATCCGCCGGATCCAGGAGGAACTCTCCAGGGCGGCCTTGATGCGCGCCGAGACACTCATGTGATCATCCTTAAATCTTGGTAAACCCACATCAGCCCGTGCAAGAAGTCCAGGAAACTGGGCCACCATAGGTGCTGCCGCCAGCATTTTCAGAAAATCCCGTCTCGAGCTATCATACTGCTCCATTTGGGAACCTCCTTCTGTCCGAGATTATGCGGCAACCTTGGCTACCACAGTCAAAAATGGTTTGCAGCACTTTCTTGCCGGATCATTTATTATTCGGTTCAACAGAAAACCGAAAACCGCCTCTCACGGCTTTTCCTCCACCTGGTAGCCTGCGTCTTTGAGGGCTTTCAGTACGGTCTCGCTATGATCCGGCCCCCGGGTTTCCAGGTTGAGTTCCACCCGGGTATAATCCAGGGGCAGCTCCCGGGCCAGGCGGTCATGGAACAGGTGCAGGATGTTGGCCCCCTGCTTCCCCAAAAGGGTGGTCAAGCGCCCCAGGGAGCCGGGGCGATCGCTCAGGGCCACCCGCAGGGTCAAGAGTCGGCCGCGTTCCAGCAAGGCCCGGGGCACCACCCGTTCCAGCAGGGGAATATCGATATTGCCGCCGCTGACCACCAACACCACCTGTTTTCCCAGGTCCCGGTTCTTCAGAGGTCCTAAAAAGGCGGCCGTGGCCACGGCCCCAGCCCCTTCGGCCAGCACCTTCTTGCCTTCCAATAATAACAACAAGGCCTGGGCAATTTCGGTTTCGCTGACCAACACCACTTCGCTCAAGTATTTCTTTAATATTGGAAAGGGGTGGCGGCCGATCAAGGGGACCTGGATGCCGTCCGCCAGGGTGGGCCGGGCGGGCACCGGGGTCGGCGCGCCCTTTTTAAAAGCCGCGGCCAGAGAGGGCACCTGGGCGGTCTGCACTCCTATCACCTGCACCTGGGGTTTGCGCTCCTTTAAAGCCAGGGAGGTGCCCGCGGCCAAGCCCCCGCCCCCCACCGGCACCACCACGGTGTCCACCGCGGGCAGATCCTCGAGGATCTCCAGTCCCAGGGTGCCCTGCCCGGCGATTACTTCGGGATCGTCGTAAGGGTGAATGAAGATATAGCCTTCGGCCTCTAATTCTCGGGCGCGTTTAAGGGCCTGGGAGAGGTCCTGGCCATGAAGAATCAGCTCCGCTCCGTAGCCCCGGGTGGCCAGTTGCTTGGAAATGGAGGCGCCTTGAGGCATGACGATGGTGGCGGGAAGTTTAAGATAGGCCGCGGCAAAGGCCACCCCCTGGGCATGGTTGCCGGCGGAGGCGGCCACCACCTTGTCCCCCTCCCCCCGCTCCTTCATCAGCTTCAGGCGGTTCACCGCGCCCCTGAGCTTGAAGGACCCGGTGGTCTGGAGGTTCTCCAGCTTTAAAAACACCTCCCGGCTGCTGAGGCGGCTCAAGGTGTGGGAATAAATCAGGGGGGTGCGCAGCACCACCCCGGTTTGGCGTTCTTTAGCCTCCTCAATATCTTTCAAGGTCAGAGACATAAACGACAGGGCGGCCCCATGGGAGCGGTGCGGTGAGGTCGGGTTTACCTCGCCCCCACCGGTTCATAGGAAAGCAGGCCGGGGCGGCCTCCCCCCGGGAGACCGCCCCGAGAGGCTCAGTTAGGGCTCAAACTTTACGGAATTGATGACCTTTTCCATTTCGGCCCGGTTGAGGTTAAACTGGTCCGGGTGGCTGACGACATTGAAGTTATAATAGTAATTTTGCCCGTCATAGCACTGCCAAATGATGGATTGGTGCGATCCCGTTCCGCCTTTGCGGGTCTGGACTATCTCCCAGCCGATGACTCTCGGTTTGGGGCCCGGGGGATCATCCCGTCGCTTGGCGGACATGAGCTTGCCGATGGTTATTTCTTCCTTGGCGGTCTTTAAGGAAGTTTCCACCGAGGATTTGGCCGGAAAGCTGGGGGGCATCTGGGTGCAATGGAAAGAAAAACCCATGGTAGTCCCGGGCTTGCCAAAATTGACGCCCCGTTCGTCCTGGACATCACCTCCCAGCTGCTGCCAACCGGCAGGGATGGTAAAGGAAAACCTTCTGGCATTGTTCTTGAAAGTCGTGGCCGCGGATAAAGTAGTCTTTTTCGGATCCTGCGCCAAATTCATCGGCGCATTGGGATCTTGCTGAGCCGGCGCCGGTTGCTTTTCCGCTTCCTTGGCCCGGCGTAAGGCATCCGCGCCGCTTTGGATCGCGCCCCATTGGGCCAGGGCTAAAGAGGCGATCAACAGAACACCAAGGCCAACTAGAACTGTAACGCTAAAAGTCCGTGCCGTTTTTCTCATCGCCCTCCTCCTTTGCATTTTGCGGTCTTGGTAAATAGCAGTCTCAGGCGTGCTGCGCCTTGCGCCAGCCCGCGGCCTTGAGTTTCGCCACGTGGGCCAGCCACTCGCTTTTCAGGGACTTAAGATAAAGAGCCAGGTCCTGCTCGATGAGAGGGGCCAGGCGCTGATGGAGCTTACTGTTTATCTCCTGATCCTCGGGCGCCAACCCCTGCCAGGTCAAGTAGCCTTCATCAAAAAGAAATTTCGGGGTAGCCCGACCTGTCACTCCCCGGCGGTTTAAAAAAACCTGGGCCCCGTCTACATCAAACTCCAGCACCCAGCCACAGTCTTCCAGCATGGTGTCCTCATTTAAGCTTACCTGACTGCGGCACTGAGGGCAGTAAAGGCTGACCAGGATCTCCGGGGGCAGAAGGTTGTCCCGATAGATCAAAAAGGCAGAATTGCGGCCGCATTCACATACGCGGCGATCGCTCATACACATAGCTTATTTCCCGTAACCTCCAATCTTGTTTGACAACTGCCTCCTAAATACTAGTTTTCGGCTATAATGACAATAGCCATAATGGCTGATTGGCTCCGACCTTTAGGGTAACCCTCATTTTTATCAGGGGAGAGCCAGGGAGGCAGAAGCGAGCAATTTTTTCCTTTTCAGTCTTTCCCTTTACCAGGAAGGCGACCCATGCAGATCATCAGCCAGTTGCTGAGCGGCTTTGGCGGCAGGTTCGCCACCGAGTTGGGGATCGACCTCAAGGCCGGCCCTGAAGAGCGGCAAAAGTGGTTTCTGGCGGCCATCCTTTACGGGGCGCGTATTTCCGGCCAGTTGGCCGCCCGTACCTATAAAGTCTTTGCGGCCCAAAGAGTCTATACTCCCCAGGCCATCCTGGCCCAGGGGTGGGATAATCTGGTGGTCCTGCTGGATGAAGGGGGGTACGCCCGGTATGACTTCAAGACCGCCACCAAGCTCCTTAAAGTGATGACATCTTTACAGGAAGAGTATCAAGGCTCCCTGGAGCGACTGCACGAGGTCTCCCAAGATTATGAAGACCTGGAACTGAGGATTCGCACTTTGGCCCCAGGCATCGGCCCGGCCACCGCTAATATCTTCCTCAGGGAACTTAGGGGCATTTGGGCCAAGGCCACCCCACCTTTAAGCCCTCTGGCCCAACTGGCCGCTGAACATCTGAAACTGCTGGCCCCGGGCCTCTCCCCGAAGAAAGCCCTTCAAACCCTGGAAGACCTCTGGCACCAACACCCGCTAACGGGCTATGATTTCGCCGACCTGGAGGCGGCCCTGGTGCGCTTGGGGCGGGACTTCTGCCGCAAATCCCCGCACCGCCCCTGCCCCATGGGGGAATTTTGCGGGGGGTGAGTTTTGGGGGAGGGGGCCAGGGGCCGGTGGCCCACTTACAATCCTCCCCCAAACCCCCTCCCCCAATCCCCCAGCCCCCTTAAAGGGGGGTGGGAGGGGAGTTTGAGGGGAGGGTGGGGGAACCCTTACAAAAAATTCCCCCAGCCCTCCCCTCAACTACTCATAACCACCTCCCCATCTTCCAGGCGGCGGATTTCCACGGACACCCCCCGGGGTGAGAGGCGCAAAATGGCAAAGGTAGAGGGATAGCCCATTTCATGCCGTGTTTTGAGATGGCCCGGATTGACCCACAAAATACCCTGCCGGTTTTCCAGGGCCGGGATGTGCGTGTGGCCGTAAAGGACCAGTCGCACATCAGGCGGGGGCGCCTCGGGGTCCGGGTCTTCCGGCAGGTCCGCCTTATGGCGTTGCGGCGTGTGGCTGAGCAGCATCTTGACCCCTTTAAGTTTCACCACCGGCCGGTTGGGAACCTGGGGTTGGGCATATTCCGGACAAAAGGCCCCGGGCACGGCCAGGACCTTGAAGCCAGCCTCCTCAAGGACCGCGACATCCTGATAATCGTCTCCCAGGTGCAGCAAGACCTCTATCTCAAAGGCCTTGAGCCGTTCCGCCAGGAGGGCCATTCCCTCCCGATTGCCGTGGGTATCACTGACCACCCCCACCACCATCACCTGACCTCCTGTTGTGCCGACCCCGCTCATTTTCGCCCATAAACGCCCCCCTTGGCAAGCCCCCTGGGATGGCTTATATTGAGATTGATATTTGGGGGAGGGGGCTAAGGGCCGCAGGCCCTTACCCCCTCCCCCAAGCCCCCACCCCCAATCCCTTCAG
>JAUXZG010000179.1 GCA_030694005.1 Desulfobaccales bacterium
GCCTCCGGGGGCCACTTTGGGGTCATTGGCGGCGTTATTAATAAGGATGTTTACTTTGCCGAAACTCGCCACCACTTTAGCCAGGGCTCCCTTCACCGCCTCCGGGGAGGTGATGTCGACTTCCAGGCCCTGGCAATCCACTGGGTAGCGTTCTTTAATTCCCTGGGCCTGGGCAATGGCGGCCGGGCCATTAATATCCCAGAGTATGGGAATCCCGCCGGCATCGGCGATGGCCCGGGCATGTTGTAAGCCCAGGAGCCCGGCGCCGCCGGTAATGATCGCCACCCGCTGGTCCAACCTAAATTTTTGCAAGGTATCCATAAGTTTTGGTCATCACAAGCGGGTTTGGCCGCCGTCCACCACCCAGTTGGCCCCAGTCACAAAGGCCGCCCGCGAGGACGCCAGGAACAGGACTACATTAGCCACCTCGGCCACGGTTCCCAATCTCTGCAAGGGCACTTCCCGCTTAAGCATGGCTTCCACGGCTTGCTGGTCCTTGGCAAGTTTGTCCTCCCAGGTGGAACCTGGGAAAATGATATTTCCCGGAGAAACCACGTTAACCCGGATACCCTGCGGGCCCAAAGGTCGGGCAATATTTTGGGCATATGAGATCAAGGCGCTTTTAGCGGCGGCGTAGGCCACCGGGCACCCCAAGGGTTCCACCCCGCAGATAGAGGAGATAAAGGTAATACTGGTGGCGTCGTCAGCTGGCGCCGCGCTCTTCTGAAGCAGGGGTAATAAGCCGCGCACGCCGGAAACCGCGGCTAAGAGATTGACCTCCAACATCCTTTGCCATTCGGCGGCGTTCTCCTTAAGGGGGGGCACCGAACGTCCGGAACCGATATTGCACACCAGGTGGTTCAGTTGGCCAAATTCTTGGTCAACGAATCTGGCCAGCTCGTCGATGAGGTTTTGCTGCCCAAGGTCTCCTAAGAAGGCCCTGACCCGGCCGGGGCCATAGCGTTGCCGGAAGTGCTCTGCCGCGGCCTTCAGATCATGGGGGTCTCTACCGGTAAGGATCACCGTGGCGCCTTCTGTTAGGAAAGAGGCGGCAAGACCCCGGCCCAGACCCCGGGAAGAACCGGTGACCAGCACAATATGGCCGTCAAGCTCAAGGTTCATGGCGGTCCACCTGATTAAGCCAGTTACGCACCAGGTCGCGATACCGGCACAAGGCGCCCGGGTGGTCGCCGTCTTGGGCCCTGGCGGTCTGTAAGATGTATGGGCCTTTGTAGCCCGCGTCCCACAAGGCTTTTAGAGCCGTGGGGATATTGGCGTCGCCTTCACCTAGCGGCACAGTGCCGCCGCCCCGCAGGCGGTCTTTGACATGCACATTTAAAATCCGCGGCCCGTAGGCGTCTATTTCTTCTTCCGGCTGGTAGCCCAGGGCGGCGCTGTTGCCGACGTCGTAAGTCAAGCCGAAATATGGGGAAGGCAACCGCCCCAGAAACGCGGCCAGGCGCTCCGGGGGGTAATCCGATTCAAACATCAGCTGCACCCCGGCATCCTTAAGGAGCGGCGCCATGCCTGACAGGGTTTGCACCAGATCGTCTTCTTGCTGGTAATTTTCCAGGCGGCCGTTATCCACCAGGGGGAGCAACACCTTATTAATGCCCACCACGGCGCAAGACTGCACCACTTTCTGCAAATCGGCCAGCAACTGTTGGCGGACCTGACCCTGGGCCTTATAGAAGGGGGCCTGCATAAAACAATCGCCGGTGAGAGTCTTGACCGCCACGCCATATTGCTCCATGAGGCGCGCAATTTCCTGGCGGCCTGCCCTGGTCATCAAGGGATTCTCATACAGGCGGTCCTGGTCCAGGGTCCACTCCATCAGGGCGAAGCCGTGTTGGGCGGCCAGGGCGAACTCCTGGCGCCAATAAGGCCAGGGAAAGGCCTGGATTTTGCCGTCCATCAGGGGAGACAGGCGCCCCTGCATGAAGCCGATTTCCTTAGCCATGGACCGCAAATCCTATCTGCCCTTGAAAGAGTAGGGGGAGGGCCCCGACGGCCCGCGGCCCTCACGTTCGGCGTCCCATTTCTTTATCTGGGCGGCGATATCCACCCCCACCGCGTCACCCCAGGCCGTAAGGAGCTGGCTGGTTACTGGGCCCATCCGGCCGGCGCCGATGGTGACGCCATTCAGGGAAATGACCGGCAGCAGGCAGAAAGGCGTGCCGGTCATGAAGGCTTCATCCGCGGTCATGACATCATAAGGTTCGATATTTTTTTCCAGGCAAGGCAGATTAAGC
>JAUXZG010000182.1 GCA_030694005.1 Desulfobaccales bacterium
CAGGGACTTGAAGTCCCTGCCCTCCCCCCAAACCCCCCTCCCAACCCGCTTAAGTTGGCCGGGTGGGCGGGGCCAATAGCCCCGCCCACCCGGCCAATAACTTAGGGGATTGGGGGTGGGGGTCTGGGGGAGTTTTTTGTAAGGGTAAGGGCCCACCGGCCCTTAGCCCCCTCCCCCAGACCATCTCACCTCACCTCTCACCCAGACGGCACAAGCGCCGGAAGTTGTCGCTCAGGATAGCCTGGGCGTCTTCTTCGGGAAGGTTAAGGCTGAGTATCTTGTTCAGTTCCGTCTGGGGGAGGCTGAAGGGGTAGTCGCTGCCGAACATCAGGCGGCTGCTGCCGTGGCGGTTAAGATAATCTTCAATTTCCGCCGGCCCGGCCACCGCGCTGTCGGCGTACACCAGGGGATGGCCCCAGACCCCGGCCCGGGCCAGAGGGCCGTACCCCCCGCTCAGGGCGCCCAGGTGGGGGATGATCACCGGCATATCCGGGGCCAGATGCTCCAGGAAGAACAAGGTATTATTAAAGGATTCTTCCAAAAGGATGGGGAGCTGCCGGGTCCGCACCACCTTGAGAAATTCACGGCAGCGGGGATCGTCGTAGTGGTACTGGGGCTCATCCGGGTGGCGGTGCCACTTGATGGCCACATACTGAGGCCCCAGATCCTCCCAGGCAAAATCATTCCACACGAAAAAATAGGGAAACACACGGACCTGCGGGTCGTGCAGCTCAAGCAGGTATTGGTGCGCCCGGCGGCGGCAGGCCTGCCATTTTGGGGTATCGGTGAACCTGGGGTTATAACGGTCGTAAATGTCCTCCACCGGCGGGATCACTCCGGCCCCGCGAATGCCCGCGGCCAACAGCAAGGGGCGAATGTCCTCCCAGAGCCAGGAAACATTCTGGATACCGCTGTGAAGGTGGCTGTCAATTATCGAAAACGGCATAGGCAATCATCCTATTTTGCGCAAGGTTGGGGTAAGCTGACCTTCAGCCAGGCGCGGTCTGGTGAGCAGGGAGAGGAAATAGAGGGCTGCCACCAGCAGCAGCAAGGCCTGGATCCCGGTCACAAAGGTGACGGATTGTAGCAAGGCGCCCACCAGGGCCCCGAGCAGATTGGCCCCCAGGGCCTGATCCTTTCCCGCCGCCACGGCAAAGGAGCGGATGAAAACCAGGCCGCTGAAGAGCATGGGCAAGGTGGTCAAGCCGCCAACCAATATTGCTTTGGTGGCATAAGGTAGGAAAGCCAATCGGGAGAGGTCGACAAAGTATAACGCCAGGCATGATCCACAAAGAGCCGCATACACTACGCCCAGCGGCATTGTGGGGAATTCGGCGGCCAGCAGGTTGGCCACCAGGATCATGGCCAGCACGCCGGAGATAATCACCGCGTTGACTTCCCAGGTGTTGCCCAAAACCACCGACGCCTTGCTGATATTTTGCACCTCCAGCAGCAAGAACGCCGCTCCCAGAAAGAAGAAATGCCAATGGGAACGGGTCCAGCCCCCCTTAAGGAAGACCGGACGGAAATGTTTCCAGGATCGCAGGACCAGCAAGAGCATTAACCCGGCCAGGAGAAAATAGAGCAACGGAATCCTGGGGGTTTTAAGATAGATGTAAGGCCAGTCGTCCGTGGCGATTTTGGTGGTGTGGGAGAGGGAGATGGGGTCCTCTTTTTGCCATTTGGCGATAAGGGTGGCCAATCCCGGGTTTTGGGCAACTTGCCTGCGGGCAGTGGCCAGGTCTCCGGCGATAAAGAAGACTCCACCCCAACCGTAATTACTGCCGGGGACGCGAAAACAGATGGGCTCGGCCCCGAATACTTCCTTAAGGACCCCGGCCATGCGATCGGCAATGTAGGGCTTTTGGGCCTCGAAACTCAGCACCATGATGCCCCCGTCGGCCAACAGGGATTTGGCCCTGGATATGCTCTCCCGGGTGTAAACATAGTGGTCCAGACGGGCATTGGTCATGGCCGTGGTGGTGTGGGAATCCAAAAGTCCAAAAGAGATAACATCATACTTTTTGTTGCTGGTGGCGAAGTAAGAGCGGGCATCATCATTGATCAGGCGGACCGCGGGAGATGAGTAAGGCTTCTCCGGGTGGAAACTACGGCCTAAAGCAATGATGGCGGGATCAATTTCCACCGCGGTGATCTTTTTGACGCCGTGGCGCAAGCCCCCGGCCGCGTCGTTGCCGGAGCCCGCCCCCACAATCAGAAAGGTGCGGGGATTGGGATGGAGTAGCAACGGAATATCGTATTGGCTGAAACCATTCATCTCCGGAGGATAACGCTGGGGGTCCGATTGGAGATATTGTCCCCTTAGATCGAGTATGCCCTGGTAGCCAGTGTTATTTACGGTGATGATATATTTGCCGGGGACGAGAATATCGGGATCACGCTCTTTAAGAACCAGTTTTTGGTAGGGAGACCAGATCACCCGTAGCGAGCCCGGTTCTCGCCCGGCAAACCAGGAAAGGACGATGATCCCCATTAATAAGAGCAGATTTAGTTGCCGCCCCCGGCCTTTCTTATAGAGAAAAAAGACCATTAGCCCGGCAACCACCACAAACCAGGTCACCGGAGGTTGATAATAGACGCTCAGCACCACAAACAGCCAGGTACCCAGTAAGCTTCCGGCTATATTGACCGAATAGGCCCAGATGGTCCGGGGATGGTCAGCCAGCAACCGCCCTAACAAGCGACCGAGGGGCACAAAAATGTCCAAGAGCAACACCATGAGGAGATAAGTGAGGAAAAGCCCCAGGCAGACATAGAGGATAGTATTAACCGGACTGGCGCTGAGGGCGTAATGCCAGATTACCAGGTCTCCCAAGAGGCTGAGCATTTCACTGATGTTCCCCAAAAATTTTCTGGTTATGGGCACCGCCATTATTAAGACCAGGATGAACAGGGGTAAGAGCAGGTTGCGCATAACAATGGGTTGCCGACAGGTGAAACATCCCAATCCCAAACCCAGGAAGCAGACCACCAATACGGTGTTCTGCAAGTAGGCAAAAATTCTGATTTCGGTGCTGATCCAGCGGATGAGCAGCATTTCCAAAAAAAGCCCCAACACGCTGACCAAAAAAAGAGCCCAGGTCCGATGGGCCGGGGCGATATAAACCTCTTGGTTTTCTTTAGCAACAGTGACCGGCATGGCGCTCAAGACTCCTGACAACCTAAATTAAGCCGGCTCAGATTTAGAAAGAAATATTCATCTAAGCCGGCATTTTTAACAACATAGCAAATTATCCCGTCAAATCCAATATGGGGGATGGTGGCCCGAGAGTTCGGCCTGCTCGCCACCGGTTCTCACAACTCCCTCACCCCTGAACCGGCGGTGGCCGTTGCCCCATTAGGCCTCTTTCGAGACAGGCGCAGACTCTTTTAATAAGTTATCGATAAAAAGAAGTTCTTGATAAGCCGGATTTGGAGTTGGGAAATTTTATTAAGTGCCGAAAGATGAAAGGGGATGTTTCAGCAGGTAAGGTGCAGGGCTGCGGCCAGGCGGCGCTTGCCGGCCTGGGCATTGATCACCCGGCAGGCCTCGGCGGTGGGCAGCACCACCGACTCAATGCCCTTATCTTTCAAGTAGGCCGCCAGGGAGGGGTCCACCCGCATCCTGCCGGGCTGGCCGGTGCCCACCACCAGCACCTGGGGGGCGGCGGCCAGGGCTTCCACCACATCGTCCAGTTGCAGCAGATGGCTTTCGGAACGCCACCAATCGCTCTTGATGTGGCCCGGCCAGAGCAGCACATCCTGGCGGTAAGGGGCGCCATCAATGACGATCAACCCGAAATCATAGCTGTCGATCCGCATCTTTCCCTATCTGGGGCTGGGCCTCCAGGGGTCGAAGTAAGGAGGCGTGTACCAGTACTCCATAACATGATCATAATTATACCATGCCGGGGGGACGGCAATCAACTTGAAGGGGTGCTCCCAGAGGTAAATTTGTCGGGCCTTGATCAGAGGCGCGCCATTTAGCCTACCCTGGACGACCCCGGCCACGGTTACCTTGCGTTTAGGGACATAGGCGTCCGGGGCCAGCCAGCGGTCACTGGCCACCGCCAAAGAGCCACCGGAAGCCGACTTCTCCACCGGCCGCAGTTGGGCGTCCAGGGGTCTTTGGTCCACCATAAGCAGGCTGCCGCCATTTTTTGGCTTAACGGACATCACTTCGCCCCCCAGGACCACGGTCCGCCCCTGGAAATTTTCCGGCTGGGCCGCCAATTCGGCAAAATTCACCGGCGGGCCGGCCTGGCGCGTCAGGTTGGGGGAAATAGCCGGGCCGCAGCCGGCCAAGAGAGCTGCCAGCAGAGGCCATACGAACGTTCTCGTCATTCGCCCCTCCTCTTAACCTTTAATACCAAGGTGCGTCCATAAAGGTATTTTTCCGTAGGGGCGTGATTCATCCCGCCCTTAAGGGCGCAATAAATTGCGCCCCTACAAATCCTTTATATGGGAATTACTCTTCTGACGGCAACTTGGTATAAATATAAATCTCCGAACCTGAATAACAAGGGGTTCGGTTGATTATGGAGTTGTGGGGAGAAAGGGGCGAAAACAAGAGTCGGCGGCCTCGCCTGTTCAATTATCTGAAGGGGAGGCTTTACTCCAAGATAGCCCCCACCCGAGTCCTGCTCTCCGTCTTTCAGGAAGAAGACGGGTTTGCCGCCAAGGTGGTTGTATGTTAGATTAATAATTATGAAAAAGCCTGGAGAGGCCGATCGCTCAGGTCAGGTGTGTCTGGAGCGGGTAGCCGTGGTGCTGTACCGGCCGCGGCTGCCGGAAAACATCGGCGCGGCGGCCCGGGCCGCCTGTAACATGGGCCTGAGCCGACTGATCGTGGTGCAGCCGCAGGACCTCGATCCAGAGCGCCTGGCGAAAATGGCCACCCCGGCCGCGGCCCCTTTGCTTGAGCAGATGGCGGTCTCTGACGACCTGGCCCAGGCCCTGGCCCCCTTTCAGTATATCGTCGGCACCACCTCCCGGCTGGGGGGAGTGCGCCAGGAGCTTCTCAGCCCCCGGGGAATGGCCACCCGGCTTATTGACCTGTCGTTACATAATGACATCGCCCTGCTGTTCGGCCCGGAGAACTGGGGCCTGACCAACCAGGAGTTGCCTTTTTGCCACGCCCTGGTGACCATTCCCACCGACGGGTGCGCCTCCCTGAACCTGGCCCAGGCGGTCATGGTGCTGGCTTATGAAATTTTCACCGCGGGCCACGCCGCTCCCGGCTTTGAGCCCCGCCTGGCCAACTCCCGGGAACTGGAGTCCATGTACGCCATGCTTAAGGAAACCCTGGTAAAGATAAACTTCATCAGCCACCAGAATCCGGAGCATTGGATGTTCAATGTGCGCCGCCTCTTTGCCCGCCACGGCTTAAGGGCCCGGGAGGCCCAGGTAATCAAAGGCATCTGCCGCCAGATCGACTGGTATGTGGGGAAGAGGTTGGAGAAGAAGTGATTTGAGGGGAGTGCCGAGGGAACGCGGTTCCCCCGCCCTACCCTCAAACTCCCCTCCCAACCCCCTGTAAGGGGTTGCAAAGAAAAGTGGGGGAGGGGGCTAAGGGCTGCAAGCCCTTACCCCCCTCCCCCAAGCTATTATACCTTTTCTTGGTGGCCCAGGCGTCTCGCCTGGGCTTCCAAATCGCGTCCGGGAAGGCGGGGGCGAAGGCCAGGCCTTCTCCGACAACCTTAAACTGGTCGGGAAGGGGGAGGGCAGGTAGGGGCGGGGTTACCCTACTCCTACACCAGTGGCCCCCCCTCACAATATTCTATTAATTCCACCCCCACTTTTTAAAGACGGCGTGGGCCGGGTCGGTTCTCAGGAAAGCGATGAATTGTTGGGCCAAATCCCGCTGTTTGGTGATAGTGGTGATGGCTATGGGGGTGCCGCGATAAAGTTTCCTGGCCTTGGGTATCTCCACCAGGTCCGTGAGGTCCTCAAGGCGATAGTGCCAGGATTCATAGGTGATCCAGGCGTCCAGCTCCGGCATGGTCTTCCACTTCTCGATGGCTTCAGCACTGTTGGTCACGGACAGGGCGATGTTCTTTTGAATTAAGGGAATGATCCCATATAGGCTGGCCATATCCTCCCACAGGCCCAGTTGGCCGGCCCCGTTGACATCAAGGATACGGATGCCGTCCCGAGTCAGGTCGTATAGCGACCTGATCTTTTTGGGGTTGGCTTTGCGCACCAGAATGCCCGCCGGCCTGACATAGAGGGAGATGCGGGTCTTCTGGTCCACCAAATCCGGGTGCCTCAGGATGAAATCCGTGAGCATATATTCGGCCCCGCCGAAGATGAGGTCCGCGTCCTGCCTGGCCTGGTCAAGCCATTTGGCTTCCGGGCCGGCCGTCACCTTCACCTCCACTCCCCTAGCCTTGGAAAAAAGCTGGGCGCACTCCTCCATAGGCCCCAAAGGGCCTCCCGGGCCGTAAACCTGCAATACCTTGTCCTGGGCCAAAGATATCCCCACCAATCCCCAAGGAGCCAACATTAGCACGCCGATAAAGATAATTAACCACTTGCTCCGGATCATTTTGGCGCCTCCTGCTCTCAAGGTTTATAATACATCAATCCCCGGGCGAAAGAAGCCACGGCTTTTTCCAAGTGGCTCTGCGCCTCTGGAGGCATGGGCTGAAAGTCCCGGGCCGCGGCGGCCAGTTCCACTGCCTGGGGCACCGAATCCGCGCCGATGACCACCAGGCTGACGGGTTGGCTCAAGGCATAGGCCACCAACGCTTTTACCGGCACCTTGAGTTGGGGGAGCATGCCCCGGCAAAGCACCTTCATGCCCACCACCCCCAGGCCCTGCTCTCCGGCCTCGGCCGCCAGAGACAGAAAGCTGCGGTAATGGGGCTCCGCTGGGTTGACGGGCAACAACACGGTGTCGAAATCATCTAGAGTGAGAGCCTGGCGCAGCACCTGAGGGTCGTGGTGGCCGGTCACGCCAATAAATCTGACCTTGCCTTCCTTCTTGGCCTTATGAAAAACCTCCAGGGCCCCGCCGGGGGCGGCAAGAGCCTCCAGGTCCTCATGGGTGCGGACATCATGGACCTGCCACAGGTCTAGATAATCGGTCCCCAGGTTGGTAAGGGTGGTATGCAGGTGGGCCTCCGCCTCGGCGCGGGTGCGGCCGTGGGACTTGCTGGTGAGAAAAATTTTGTCCCGGTGCCCCTTCAAACCCCGGCCCAAGTATGCTTCGCTGCCGGAATAGGCCCGGGCGCTCTCAAAATAATTGATGCCGGCGTCCAGGGCGGCGTGGATCACGGCCTGAGCCTGGTGCTCCTGGCCGTATGTGCGCAAAATCCCTTCGCCCCCCAGACCCAGGAGGGTGACGGAAACCCCGGTCCGCCCCAAAGGCCGCTGCGGTAAGGTCATGAGAGCCCCATTTTTGAGGGGAGGGACGGGGGAGCAGTGGCTCCCCCGCCCTCCCCCCAATCCCCCCTTCCCAACCCCCTTTAAGGGGGTTGGGAAGGCGGGGCCATAGGCCCCGCCTTCTCCAAACCAGTTATACCCCTTAAGG
>JAUXZG010000186.1 GCA_030694005.1 Desulfobaccales bacterium
CCCCCCCCCCCCCCCCCCCCCCCCCCCCCCCCCCCCCCCCCCCCCCCCCCCCCCCCCCCCCCCCCCCCCCCCCCCCCCCCCCCCCCCCCCCCCCAAAACCTCAACAAAAAGGCGGCCCAAAGGGCCGCCTGGGAGCCGGGAGTGTTTAGCTGCGAGTTACCAGTGGTAAGCCACGCCGGCTACAAACTTATGGCTGCTGTAATCGAGATGGGCGGTGCCGCGCACCACGGTCAGGTCGTTGGCCTGAAAGGCATGCGATTCAATCTCCGCATCCCACTGCTGGGAAAACTTATATTCCACAAAGGCCGAGACGTTCTTGAGCAGCATGTAGCGGACGCCGGCCATCACGTCCAGGGCGAAGTTCTTGGCGGAGTCCACTTCTTCATACATGATCACCAGACCCGGACCGATGCCGACGTAAGGCTGCAGCCGCCCAAAAGGCACCTCTTTATCCGGCAAGAACCCGTAACGGGCCACAATATGTAAGGCCAGGGTCCAATTTACCCAATCATCGTTCGGTATGGTCGCCCGGCTGCTGCCCCCGATGATGCGGTTCAGTGAAACTCTCTGGCGGGGAACCTGGCTGGGGCTGTAATTGGTCTCTCCTTCCAGCCCCAGGTAAGGGAAACTACGGAAAAAATATCCCAGCTTCAGGCCAGCCACCACGCCGGGGTCAAATCTATTATTACGGACGGTTACCGACGGACCACCTGGGTTGCCATTAAGAGTAGTCCCGTTGGAAAATCTCAGATCTTGGGAGGGAGTGATGGCCCCCCCCAGATAACCTCCCACATAAAATTCCCCATTAAGAAGACGTTCCTTGCCCTGGCGCGACGGCTGATTTTCCCAGATGGCGTAAATGATAGCGGCGGTGCCGAGGACCCCCATAATGGTGGCGCCGACGAACAGGTTGTCGTCTCCCGAGCTGGCCAGGGCCGCGCCCTGGGGCCCCGGTGTTAAGAAACAGATGATTATTATGACCATGACGACGCCCAGCGGCGTCCTGTTTCTCTTGCTTCTCCCGCGGCCGCAGTTCATACGCTCCTCCCGCCTGAGCGCTAGCCAGGACCTAAAGATTTTGGCTACCCCTAACTAAAATCAATGCCGAGGTTGATAAAGTAATTTTTATATTAGGATTGTTATCTCTAAAATGTCAAGACGAAACCTGCCCCGTCTCCTGCTCAAGGGAGCGAAAAGTCTAATTTTTCCTGATCAGGGGGGCTACGGCAAGGTTGGCACTAGTTCTAAGATATTGCTGACGGCCATATTTCCCCACAGCCCGTTAAGGATAAATTTAAGGGATGATTTGGTCCTTAAAAGGTAATCCATCGGCCGGGGGATAATCATGTTGACTCACTGCCCCCGGATTGTTAAATATTTATAGTTAATCAAGAATATTATTCTAAGGTGTCTGTGACCGTCATCATCGATTATCAGGCCGGCAATCTGACCAGCGTGGTCAGGTCTCTCAAGGCCCTGGGGGTTATGGGGGAGGTGACTCAGGACCCCGAAGTGGTAGCCAAAGCCCGGCGGGTTATCTTTCCCGGGGTGGGGGCCGCGGGGAAGGCCATGGCCACCTTACGGCAGCTGGGGCTGGATCAAGCTCTACTCCAGTGCTTTAACCGGGGCATCCCCATCCTGGGAATCTGTCTGGGAGCCCAGATCATCCTCACCCATAGTGAGGAAAACGATACCCCGTGCCTGGGGTTGCTCCCGGGCCGCACCCTGGCCCTCCCCTTAAAGCCGGGCCTGAAGATTCCCCACATGGGGTGGAACAAGGTGCGGTTTCTCCGCCCTCATGCGGTATTTAAGGGTTTGCCCGAGGCAGCCGAATATTATTTTGTCCACAGTTATTACCCGGCCCCGGCCCAGGCCGCCATGGTGTTAGGGGTCACGGAACACGGGGTGGAGTTCCCCAGCGCCGTGGGGTGGCGCAACCTGGTGGCCACCCAGTTTCACCCGGAGAAAAGCGGCCGCTTCGGCCTGCAGATCCTGGAAAATTTCCTGGCCTGGGACGGCTCCCATGCTGAGTAAACGGATCATCCCCTGTCTGGACGTCCGGGATGGCCGCACTACCAAGGGCATCAAATTTTTAAATAATGTGGATGTGGGGGACCCGGTGGAGATGGCCCGGCTGTATTATGAGGCCGGCGCCGACGAACTGGTGTTCTATGACATTACCGCCTCCAGCGACCGCCGGGAGATCATGATCGAGGTGGTGCGCCGGGTGGCCGCGGCCATCTTTATCCCTTTTTCGGTGGGCGGCGGCATCCGCAACCTTGACGACATACGGGCCGTGCTCCTGGCCGGGGCCGAAAAGGTCAGCGTCAACACCGCGGCGGTGTTGGACCCCGCTTTAATCACCGCGGGCGCCTTGGCCTTTGGCAGCCAGTGTATTGTCCTGGGGATGGATGTGAAACGGGTGGCACCCTCCCCGAAGATCCCTTCGGGCTACGAGATGGTGATCCATGGAGGCCGCACCCCCATGGGCCTCGACGCCCGGTGGTGGGCCCAAGAGGCAGTCCGCCTGGGGGCCGGAGAGATTTGCCTCAACTCCATCGACGCGGACGGCACCCAGGCGGGCTATGAGCTAACCCTGACCCGGATGATTTCCGAAGCCGTGACCATCCCGGTGATTGCCTCCGGCGGCGCCGGCACTCCGGAGCATCTGTGCCAGGTTTTGACTGAGGGCCGGGCCGACGCCGCCCTCATTGCCTCCATGGTTCACTACGGCACTTATACCATCACGGAGATTAAGCAATATCTTGACCGCCGGGGCATCCCGGTGCGCCTCTCGTGGTGAGTTCGGCAAACTCGACCCAGGAAGGTCATAAGTGAAAGACCGCTACGAACCGGATTATCACGAGGAATTGCCGGAAATCTTGGAACCGGAGATAGCCGAGGAGCCGGAAGAGACTACCCTGCCGGTTCCCTCAGACCTTGACCTGGTGCAGCGTTACATTCGGGAGGCGAACTGCTTTGCCCTGCTCACCCCGGAAGAAGAAAAATCCCTGACCACCCATTTCCATGAGACCGGGGATAAGGAGGCCGGTTATAAACTGATTACCAGCAACCTGCGCCTGGTGATCAAGATCGCTATGGAATTCCAAAAATATTGGATGAAGAATCTTTTGGACCTCATCCAGGAAGGTAACATCGGCCTGATGCACGCCATCAGGAAATTTGATCCCTACCGGGGTATTAAGCTCTCCTACTATGCCTCTTTTTGGATCAAGGCCTATATCCTCAAATTCATTATGGACAACTGGAAGCTGGTGAAAATCGGCACCACTCAGTCGCAACGCAAGCTTTTTTACAACCTGAAACGGGAAAAGGAAAAGCTGAGGGCCTTAGGGTTTGAGCCGGGCCCCAAGCTCCTGGCCGAGGCCCTCCAGGTGCGGGAGGAAGAGGTCATCGAGATGGACCAGCGTCTGGGTGGCTGGGAGTTCTCCCTGGACGCGCCGTTGAAAGAAGGCTCCGATGAATACCACAAGAACTTTCTGCCCACCACGGAGCCGGCGGTTGAGGAGATCCTGGCCCAAACCGAACTGAAAGATATGTTTCGCCGGAAGCTGGCCCAATTCCGCCAGGACCTCAATGACAAGGAACTGGATATTTTGGACTTGCGCCTGCTGGCGGAAAAGCCCCTGACTTTACAGGAGATCGGCGCCCGCCACCAGATCTCTCGGGAACGGGTGCGCCAGATTGAGGACCGCCTGATTAAAAGATTGCGTCAATTCTTGAAAAGCGAAATCCCGGATTGGGAGGATTACCGCACCCCTATGGGTGATTAGGACGGCAGCGGCTGCCAGCCGGGGGAGGGTGCCGGAATAGAGAGAAAATCTCCCCAACTCCCGGGGTGGCTTTTTAATTTCGTGATTCTGAGAAAGAGCATGTTCTTTAAGAAAAGAGTTTGCCACCTTCTGGTCAACGCCGAAGGGGAGATTGCGACAAAATACAATCATTTCATGGAGTTTCTCACTAACAACCGGGCTGCTCTGGGGATCATCTCGGAGCTGGAGCACCTCTATTACGGGGGCGGACCCTTCACCATGGCCGCGGTGGCCTCTCAATATGGCGAGCTTGTGAAGGCCACCCGCAACCTGGTGGAGGCCCTGAATGGCTTGTCGGCCGAAAAGTATGCGGAACTCATCGGGGTCTATGACCGGATCGGCCAGGAGATCGCGCCCATTTTCGCCTCCGCCCCCCTCGCTTCAGGCGGGGATTTAGTGCTCCCTCTGGAGGCCCTGGGCCCGGAAATGGTCAAAGCCGCCGGCTCCAAGGCCACAAATCTCGCCACTATCCATAAATTTCTGGGCGCACCCATACCCCCGGGTTTTGTCATCACCGCCCGGGCCCTGGAGCTTTTCCTCCAGGAGACCGGCCTGGCCCAGCCCATTGAGGAGCTCCTGGACGGCCTTTTCCCGGAGGCCCCCGGAGACCTGGAAGAGAAGAGCAAAACCATCCAGGCAATGATCCTCCAGGCCCAGGTCCCGGCGCCACTGGCCGGGGAAATTCTTAAAGCTTACCGTGACCTGGAGGCCAAGACCCACCCAAACGTGCGCCTGGCCATGCGCAGCAGCGCCGTGGGGGAAGACTCCGAGGCCTCTTTCGCCGGGCAATATGTCACCGAGTTAAACGTCACCCGGGAAAACCTCCTTCAGGCCTACAAAGCGGTGCTGGCCAGCAAGTATTCCCCTAGGGCCATCTCATACCGGCTGCGTTTTGGCTTGGAGGACCGGGACACCCACATGTGCGTGGCCGGAATCGTCATGATTAATTCCGGTTCCAGCGGCGTTCTCTATACCGTGGACCCGTCCAGACCAGAGTCCAACCTTCTTAAGATCAATTCCCTCTGGGGCCTGGGGGAACACCTGGTGAGCGGCGAGGGCTCCCCGGATGAATTTTATGTGGACAAAAACACCGGGGAGATAACGCACCGGGTCATCAACCGCAAAGAACAGCGCCTGGTCAATCTGGCGGAAGGGGGCACCCGTCTTGAAGAAGTCCCGGAAGCAGAAAGGGATTTACCCTCTCTGCACGATGACACGGTCCAAGCCCTGGCCCGCTACGGGTTGCGGCTGGAAGAGTATTTTAAACGGCCCCAGGACGTTGAATGGGCCGTGGACCAGCAGGGGAACCTCTTTTTTCTGCAATCTCGCCCCTTAGGTCTCATTGAACTGAAGCCCGAGAAAAAAAATCTTCCCCAGGAGTTCCCAGGCCACCCGGTCCTGCTCTCCGGAGGTCAGGCGGCGTCTTTCGGCATTGCTGCGGGCCTGGCCTTCCTGGCTGACGGGGACCAATCGCGCCTGGTGCCGGACGACGCCATCCTGGTGGCCCGCACTGCGTCTCCGGATTACGCCAGGCTCATAGGCAAAGTTAAGGGAATTATTACCGACATCGGCGGCGTCACCAGCCATCTCGCCTCGGTGGCCCGGGAGTTCGGAGTGCCCGCCCTGTTCAACGCCGGCCAGGCCACCTCGTTATTGATGGATGGTGAAGCCATCACCCTAATGGTGGACCGGGGCACCGTGTATCAAGGCATCGTTCCGGAACTGGCCGCCGCGGCCAGGCCCCTCAAGCGGCATCTCTTCGAAAGTCCCTTACACCGGCGCCTGCGGGCCTTCCTGGATAAAGTTGCTCTCTTGAACCTTACCGACCCGCAGGACCCCGCCTTCACTCCGGATGGGTGTCAAACCATCCATGACGTCATCAGGTTCGCCCACGAAAAGGTGATGAAGGAGATGTTTGGGCTTTCCGAAGAGGCGGCGGGCAGCGTCATCTCGGTCAAACTTACCACCGACATTCCCCTGACCCTGCATCTCATCGACCTCGGCGGCGGCCTGCAGGCCGGCCTTACCACTTGCCACGAGATCACCCCGGACCACCTGGAATCCCGGCCCATGAAGGGCCTCTGGAAGGGTTTTTCCCATCCGGGCATCACCTGGAAGGGGTCCATTGCCTTCGATGCGAGAAACCTCATGAATCTGATGGCCCGGGGTGTCCTCACTGATCCCAATAATTTGCCGGGCGGAGACAGCTATGCAATTCTCTCCCGGGAGTATCTGAACCTGAGCGCCAAGTTCGGCTACCACTTCGCCAACCTGGATACCTTCTTAAGCGACAATCCCGACCAGAACTACATTTCCCTGCAATTTGCCGGCGGCGCCGGCACCTACTATGGGAAATCCCTGCGCCTCAACTTCCTGGGCAACGTGCTCTCGAGGCTCGGGTTCAAGATCAATGTCACCGGGGATCTCCTGGCGGCCTCCCTCACGGGTTATGACCCCAAGTCTATGGAGAACGCCCTGGACCAGGTGGGCCGGCTCCTCGCCTCCAGCCGCCTGCTGGACATGGCCATAGCCAACGAGGCTGAAATGAAAATAATGATCGAGGCGTTTTTTCAAGGCGACTACGATTTTCTCAATAAGGCCCAGGAGACCCGCATACCCGGCTTTTATACCCATACCGGCAACTGGAAGCGAATCCAGGAGAACGGCCGCGTCCTTCTTTGGCAAGACGGTTCGGATTATGGGACCAGCCTCTCCTCCGGCCTGGCCAACTTCATGGGGAAGATGATGGGCGCCAAATACCAGGAACTCCTGGATAACATCGAGGCCTACTTTTATTTCCCCATGGCCATCGCCAAAGATAGCGAAGTCACGGATGGTGTCCTGCGGATTCGGGTCAAGCCGGTGGCGGGCAGCATCGACCAGGCCGGGGGCCTGGCCTTCGGCATCCGGAACATAAATAACTACTTCGTGCTCAGAATTAACGCCCTGGAAGACAATGTCATTCTGTTCGAATACCTCAATAACCGGCGGTTCCAGCGGGCTACCGTCCACAAGGAAATCATGAAAGACAGTTGGTATCTCATTACCGCCGAGATTTCCGGCTCTATCCTGAAAGGCTATGTGGATGACGAATTGCTCGTCGAATACACCGCTGAAAGACCATTAGCGGGCTATGCGGGTCTCTGGACCAAGGCCGATTCGGGCACTCTTTTTGATCAACTGGCCGTGGAACTTAGCGGTAAGCATCGAATTATCGAGTTTTAAAAGGCTGCTGACTAAATACCACAAGGAACACCTATTTGCTCCAGCCTGGGTTTAATATAAAATCGGCGGAGAAAGAACGGGGGAAAATCCTTACCATTCCTATCAGCTATAAGCAGTTTAAGTCTTTTCAAAATCATAATACCTTCAATTTTAAAATCGATAGGAAAACTAAAAACTAGTGAAAGGCCGACCGGTTACCCACACATGAAGCGACTTACACTAATAATGTGCAGCACGGCCACTTTTGGGTTGGCCCTCTTTCTGTGCCTAGTCCTGGGACCCACAGGTTGCACCTCCATGGCCCGGCTGCTCCTGCCCGGGGGACCCGGCCCGGCGGCGGAGGCTGATACCCCTAAGAACCTGGCTTATTACCATTATTTGAAGGCCCAGCGTCTGCTCGCCGCCGATGATGCGGCCGGGGCTGCCGTTGAATATGAAGAGGCCTTGAAGCAGGATCCCGAATCGGCGCGCCTGGAGTTGGAACTGGCCTCCATCTATCACCGCCTGGGGGATATGAGAAAGGCTCTGATCCATGTGGAAAAGTCCTTAAGGTTGGACCCCAAACAACAGGAGGCCCATTTCCTCCTGGCGGGCCTCCATGTGGGGCTGAACCAACTGGAGGAGGCCATTTCCGAATACGAACGTATCCTGGTGCTGGACCCGGACAACCGGGAAGCCCGCCTCTTCTTGGCCACCCTCTATGCGCAACAGCGCCGCTTTGGCAAGGCCATCCGCACCATCCAGGAGCTGCTGCGCCTGGAGCCCCTGTCAGTGGTGGGCTACTATTATTTGGGCCGCTTTTATCTGGAAAACGACCAGTTGCCCGAAGCCAAAAAAGAATTGCACCGGGCCCTCACCCTGGATCCCAAGTTTGTGCCCGCCATGTTCGACCTGGGAGTGGCCCTGGAACGGGAAAAGCAATATAACCGGGCCCTGGGTTTCTACCGTCGCGTCCTCCGCCACCAACCCAACAATTCCAGGGCCTGGGCCAACATCGGCCGCCTGCTGTTGGTGATGAACCGCCATACGGACGCGCAGAAGGCCTTCCAGAAGGTGAAGGACCTGGAGAAGAACGAGGCCTCCGTCTATTTCCAGATCGGCCTCATTTACCTGGAACAGAAGCTTCCCGATGAGGCTATCCGGGAGTTCCGTCACCTATTAACCCATCCCCGCTACAAGGCCCGGATCAGGTACTATATTGCGCTGGCGCTGGAGGAAAAGGGTGACCTGAAGGCCGCCGTCCGGGAGTATCAACTGGTGGAGCGCCCCTCCGAGCACTTTATCCCGGCCCGCCTGAGAATGGCCTACCTTTGTTATCAGCAAGGGGACAAAGAGCAGGCCCGGCGCATCCTGGAGGAGGGCCGCAACCTGGCCCCGGACCGGGAGGAGATTTATCTTTCCCTCGCTTACTTTTACGAAGAGGATAACAAGCTGGACCAGGCCATCTCCATCCTTAAAGAAGGACTGGAGAAGGTTCCCCGGCCCGTGGAACTCCATTTCCGCCTGGCGGTGCTTTACGAAAAAGCCAAGAACCGGGACGAAAGCATCCGTCATATCAAGAAAGTGCTGGAGCTGGACCCGAAAAACCCGGATGCCCAAAATTTCCTGGGCTATACCTACGCCGATCTAGGCATCCACCTGGATGAGGCTGAGAAGTTGATCCGGGCGGCGCTTTTGGCCAAGCCGGACAGCGGCCACATCATCGACAGCCTGGGCTGGCTCTTTTTCCGCAAAGGATTTGTCGGCAAAGCGATGGTAGAGCTGGAACGGGCCTTTCGCATCATGCCTCAAGACGGCACCGTGGCGGAGCACCTGGGGGACGCCTATTTCCAACAAAAACGCTACCAAGACGCCCTGCGCCTCTACCGCCAGGCTCTGGGGTTGGAAAACAATAATCCCCCGGAATTGCGCAAGAAGATCCAGCAGTTAGAACAGTTACTGCGAGAGCCCAGCCTGTGAATCTCGAGAAGTTGGTCTGGCTGGCATTGCTCCTTTTGCTAGGGGGATGCCGGGCCCTCCCCCCGGCCCCGCCGCCCACGGCAATCCTGGCCATTGACGAGTTGTGGTCCCGGCTCCAGTCCCGACAGCAGCAGGTGCAATCCTTTCAAGGACGGGGCCGGGTCATTTTCCTCTCGCCGGAGCGGAATTATTCCGGCACCGCCCTCCTTAAGGGCAAAGCGCCCGCCACCTTGAGGTTGGATATCCAGGACTTCTTAGGCCGCTCGGTGCTGAGCTTCGCCAGCGACGGCGTGGACATGCAGGTGCTTTCCCCCAAGGAGGGGAAGCTCTTCCGCGGCAAAGCCACCCCGCCGAATCTGGCTTATGCGCTTATCCCCCCGGCGGTGACGCTGCCCCAGGTGCTGAGCCTGCTGAAAGGGGGCTTGCCCCTGAGCGCCGGCCCCCCTGACCGGGGGGACTATGACCCGGCCCAGGGGGTGTATCTGTTGGAGTGGCGCCAGGCCGACGGCGCCCTTAAGGAACGGGTCTGGGTTAAGGCTGAGGGTCTTAACCCCATCAAAGCGGAATGGCATGGCGACGACGGACAGGTGCGCTTTACCGTGGAATTGGCTGACTTTGGCCGGTTGCCTGCAGGTCTGCCGGGGCAGATCACCTTACGGACCACCACTCCCAAGTCCGAGCTGCGGCTGTTCTATAAGGAAATGCTTCCAAACCCAACCCTGGCCCCCGCCGACCTGGTTCTGACCCCGCCTGAGGGTGTGGAGGTGATCCGGCTGCGGCCATGAAAGTTCTGGTTTTTCCCTTTTTTCAGGGTGAAAGTAGCTGAGGTCCCCTTAGGGTCATGAAATTTCTAGTGGACCAGCCCCTGGGCGGCCTGGCTAAACGGCTCCGCTTCCTGGGTTTCGACAGCGCTTTGCGTCGCCTCATTCCCACTGACCCCGGCACCCTGCCCCCTCCGGCTCCGGATACCTACATCTTGACCCGGCAGGAAGCCTTTAAGAAACTGGCCCGCAATGACCTGGTGATCCTCAGCGCCTCCACCCCCCAGGCCCAGTTTGAAGAAGTAATCCACCGTCTAAAAATCTCCCGCCGGGGCCTTTCCCCTTTAAGCCGCTGCAGCCGCTGCAACGAGTTGATGCGGCGGGTTCGCCGGGACCAGGTGCAGGGTCTAGTCCCGGAGCATGTCTTTCATCACTTCTCTGAGTTCTATGAATGTCCCGGTTGCCGGCGCATTTTCTGGCCCGGCAGCCATCTGGCCGGCATCACCAAGAAACTGCTGAAAAATATGGAGAATATTGGGAAAGGAAGTTAAGGCTGGGCTCTGTGGAGGCCAGGGACCTGAGAAGGAGAACTACATGAGCTCTGACTTTCAAGAAAAAGCCCTTAAAGGACTCAAGACCGCCTGGGGCTATACCAAAATCTTCACCCTCAACTCCTGGCGCCGGGTTCTGCTCCTGGGCCGCTATACCCTTATCTGCTGGCAGGCTCAGCAACTCCGGCGGGCGCGACGATTCCTGGGCACCCAGGTACTAAAGGCCCTGGAACGGGGAGAAGTCAATCCCATGCTAACGGCTGAGGTAAAGGATGCTCTTAAGAAGGCCCGAGATTTAGCTGAGGTGAAAGAGCGGCATTACCAGGCCATCGCCGCCCTCCGAGAAAAAATCCGCACCGCCTGCAGCTGCGAATTTCCCTCAAAGGGGATAGAGGGTTGAAATGATCTGGGGGAGGTGGCTAAGGGCCATAGGCCCCCTTACAATCCTCCCCCAAGCCCCCACCCCCAATCCCTTTAGAGTTTAATTAGGGCCTGTGAAGTCGGGACCTTGGTCCCGCCTTCTCCGGCCCCTCATATGGGGGTTGGAAGGGGGGTTTGGGGGGAGGGCAGGGGCCGTCGGCCCCTGGTCCTCCCCCCAAACCTCACTTCTTATACCCCAGCTTCCTGAGGATCTCGTGGCGCCAGGTGCGGCCTTTATCATCTTCCACGCCTTTGGGAGAGAGGCCGTCCACCACCCCCAGGATGCCCCGGCCCTGCTCGGTTTGGGCCACAATCACCTCCACCTGGTTGGCAGTGGCGCAAAAAATGCGGCAGACCTCCGGGCACATCTTGACGGCGTTCAAGACATTGATGGGGAAGGCGCCTTTGAGCAGGATATTAAAGGTGTGCCCGGCGGCCAGGTTTTGGGCGTTTTGGGTGGCCGCGGCCATGAGGTCCGGGTCATTGCCTTCCACCCGGATAAGGCAGTCTCCGGAGGATTCACAAAAAGCCAGGCCGAACTTAATCCCCGGCACGGTCCCCACCATGATTTCATACAGGTCTTCCACGGTTTTGATGAAATGGCTCTGGCCCAAAATGAGGTTGGCGCCCTCCGGGATGACCAGCTTGACCAGCTTCAGTTCCATGGGCATACCCCTTTAAGT